>DATAPT010000618.1:0-4967 GCA_036265065.1 Candidatus Acidiferrales bacterium
TGCCTTTCGAGCATCCCAGTCAAACATAATTTATGTATATACATTAAATAGCGTGCTTGGTCAAGAAAATGCCATTCGGGCCCGTGCCGCACGCGTTGGTTTGTCGCGCCCTTGGAAATACCATTCGTCCGTTTGGTTGACTTCAAATCTTGCGTACACTATAAAAATTCCGGAGCAGTACGGGCTTTCGAAATGCGCGAATAGGGTGGCATTCATCCGATCAATAGGAATGACAGTCAGGTATATGGCCTCGCGTTTGGAGTTGCGATGCGCCTTGCTTTCGCTCGGCGCTTTTTTTGTTGCCTGCATGAATCCAGCCAGTGCTGCGAATCCTCCAGCGGACGCCAGCAAATATACTGGCCCCGGTTCGTGCAGCTCCACCAGTTGCCACGGCAGCGTGAAACCGCGCACGGACAACCGAATTTTTCAAAATGAGTACAGCATCTGGGCCGTGAAGGATAAGCACGCCAAAGCGTATGACGCGCTCACCGGCCCGGTTGGCGAGCGCATGGCAAAAATTTTGGGCCTTGGCAAATCCGAGCAAGCTGCAAAATGCCTGGCCTGCCACGCGCTGGATGTTCCGGCCGAAGCGCGCGCCAAAACTTTTGAGTTGAATGAGGGCGTAAGCTGCGAGAATTGCCACGGACCCGCTTCCGCATGGCTTGGCCCACACACCACTCGTACATGGACGCACGAGCAATCCGTAGCCGCAGGCATGTATGACACGCGCAATCTTGTGCGGCGCACGGAGAAGTGCCTGACGTGCCACCTCGGCACGCAGGAAAAATTTGTCGATCATGAAATGATCGCCGCTGGCCATCCCGACCTGTACTTCGAGCTCGATTCTTTCTCAGCCGTAATGCCGCGCCACTGGAAAACTCCGCGGGAGAGCGCCCCCGGCGTACCAGCGGAAAAAGATGCGGCGTGGAATGGCGTTCGCGAATGGGGCACGGGACAAGCCGTTCAGCTCCGCGCTTCCATGCAACGCGTGGCCTGGCGCGCCAAAGGAAAAAATTGGCCGGAGTATTCCGAATTGCAATGTTTTTCGTGCCATCACTCGCTGACTGCGCCGGAGCAAAGCTGGCGGCAGGAACGCGGCTACGCGGGACGCCGCCCCGGCAATCCTCCCTGGAATGGCTCGCGCTACGCGATTTTTCGGGAGTTCGCGCATCAGTTGGATAACGACGCAGCCACGCGCCTTGACGATCAGGTAGCGCAGCTCTCGAAATCCCTTAGCCAGCTAAATCCCGACCGCGATGCGGTTGCTTCGACCTCGGCCGCTGCTGCCACGCTTGCGAATCAGCTGGCCACGCGCATCGAAGCGCAACCCTACGACGCCGCGATGACTCTGCGTCTCTTGCAGCATATTTCCGACGATGCAGATGAGATTTCAAACCAGGGGGAGCGCGCCGCCGAACAAGCCGCCATGGCGCTCGACTCGCTATTCATCGCCTACTCGCGCACGGAAAAAGTCGCAAACACAACCGAAATTCGCGCAGCCATCAACAGCCTGTTCCAGCAACTAGAAAATCCCTCGAACTACAATCCCGCCGATTTCGCCCGCCAGATGCGTAAAGTAGGCTCACTTCTTAGGTAGTGGAAGAGGATTTGCATTTAAGCGGCATAGGCTTCAGCCTGTGCGGTTTTAGTCCTTGCAAGACCTAAAGGCGCACAGGCTGAAGCCTATGCCACTTAAAACCAACACAAACTTTACCGTCCAGCTAAGGAACTCATCGCATGCCGCGACTGCAGCACACGCAAAATGGAATCGCGCGTAACGATGCCGACAACGCTGCCGCCGGCAATCACAGGCATCTGCTGCATCCCCACCGTGCGCATGCGATCCAGAAGCGACAGCGCCGGCTCTTCTGGCGCAGCCCAGTGCAGTTTTTCTTTGGGCAGCATCACGGCTTGCACGGAAGTTACGTCCCAATTGTGCTGCGGCACGGAATTAAGCGCTTCGGCGGTCACGAGTCCAACCAGTTGATCGCCCCCCACCACCAGGTGCGCGCGGCGTCCCGTGCGAACCATTTCCCGCGCATAATCTTCGAGCGAAATTTCGCGCCCGACGGTCTGCAAATCGGGCGTCATGATGTCGGCGACGCGCAACCCTTCCAGCGCCTCGCGAGCCTCGGCCTGGGCCTGGCTTTGTTTAGCGGCGGACAAAATAAACCAGCCAATAAACGCCAGCCACAAACCTCCAACGGGTCCGCCAAGCCGCTGATAATTCATTAGTGCGGTGGCCGCGCCCGCAGCGATCATTGCAATGGCGACTACCTGGCCGGAGCGCGCGGCAATCTTCGTGGCACGCGCATAATCCTTGTTGAAACTCCAAACGATGGCACGGAAAATATGCCCGCCATCCAATGGAAATCCGGGGATCAAGTTAAACAAAGCCAAACTGAAATTGATCCACGCGAGCGACCCGGCCAAAGTGCTCAAAACCGCGTTGGTACCTGCCGCGCGATCAATCAGCCAGAAGCCTCCGGCCAAAAAGAAACTTGAGAGTGGCCCGGCAATGGCGATGTTGAATTCTTCAATTGCGCGAGTCGGCTCGCGCCCGATGCGCGAAACTCCTCCAAACACGAACAAGGTAATCGAAACGACGGGAATTTTATAGAATTTGGCGACAATACTGTGCGCCATCTCGTGAAACACGAGAGAACCGAAGAACAGCGCGCTGGTCATCAGCCCCAATCCCCACAAACGCGAAGTCGGCAGGTTCAGTTGCAGAGCGTCGAATTCAGAGACAAAGGAAAAGGCTATCAGTCCAAAAATAATGAACCAACTGGTGTGCAGGAAAATGGGTATTCCGTAAATCCGACCGATTTGAATGCCGTCTTTGCGCATCACTCCGTTACTTCCATACCCCAAGTATAACGCAAACAAAGTTTTTCCGAATTATCAGGTGGCGCGGGCTTCACAGGCTGCCGAAAAAGTACTTTTTGTCATCCCGAGCAAACGAGGGATCTGGAGCCTGTTCAGCCTGCGGCGGTTAGTCTTTGTAGCGCTGGCGTCCCGCAGGCGCTTCAAAAACCATACCCCCGCAGGCAAAAAGCCCGTGCCACGGAAACCAAAATACGCACACAGCGTGTTTGGTGAGCCACACATTGTTAAATCCTCCCCCGCTGCAAGCTCTTCTTTTTCAACATTTCCTGGATTGGCCTGCCTCGTGCCATTTATTTCCGCGAGGAAAGCGAGGACCTGCGATGGAAACCTTCATCAATGACGCGATGGTAATCGAGGGAGCCCTGCTCTCATTTTTGCTGGCGCTGTGCATGACGTGGCTGGGGCTGAGCGGTCTATTCCGCGTCCTCCCGGCCACCATGCATTCGAATTCCGGCCGTTCCCGGGGAAGGAGCTAATCATGTTGGCACTGAGGTGGTTGTTGATGGCCGCGGGTGTGGCGATGTTTGGCACCGCTTTGGGTGTGGTGGCGTATGACGTTTATCTGGCGATGCAATTTCAAAAATTAATGGACTCGGGGGAACCCGGGGCGGCCGAAAAGGCGGGGACGCGTCGCCCCATACGGTGGCAGCTCGCCACGAAAATGTTCGGTTGGGCGTGGGCGCCTCTGCTGCTGGCGCTGAGCATTGCCATGGTGCCGGAAGGGTTCGGCGGAGTGCGAGTCAGCCAGATTTCCGGCATTCAACAACGAACGCTCTACCCAGGCGTGCACTTCGTCCTGCCTTTCGTCGAGCGAGTGGTCGTCTATGATCTGCGCGATCATTTGTACGCAACACAGGCCGTGGCCGACGCGCCTGCCAAGAATGAAATCCTCACGGTGCAAACGCGCGAAGGCCTCACGATCGGCCTCGCCGTCGCCGTGCGCTACAGGCTCGATCCGCAGAGGCTCGCCTATATTCACGCCAATCTTGCGCAACCCGTGGATTCCGAAATTGTCGCGCCCGTGGTTTCAACCGCGTTTCGCGATCTGGCCCCCGGTTACATCGTGCGCGAAGTGTACTCGACCAAGCGCGACGAATTTCACGCCAAGTCCTCCAAAGCCATTGCCGACCGGCTCGGCTCCGACGGAATTATCGTGAAGGAAGTTTTGCTCCGCGACGTTCACTTGCCGGTTGAATTTGCGAAAGGCCTGGAGGGAATCCTCCTGAAGGAACAGGAGAGCGAGCGCATGGAATTCGAGACGGCGATTTACGAGAAGCAAGTGAAAATCGCTGAACTGCAGGCCGAGGCCGCCAAGGCTCAGCAAGTGAAACGCTCGGAGGCCGACGCGGCTTCGCGCGTGATCGCCGCCAAATCCGAAGCCGATGCCATGCAATACACGCTTCCGCTGAAACAAAAACAGATCGAGCAATCGCGCCTCGAAGCGCAGGCCCGGAAAGAGGCGACCGTAGAAAATGCGGAAGCCGCCGCGCAATCCAAAGTGATTGACAGCAAAGCGGAAGTCGAGCGCAGGCATTTGCTCGCCGTGTCCGACGCCGAGACCACGCGGCTGAATGCTTCCGTGAATGCCGAAACGATTCGCCTTACCGCAGCCGCCGACGCCGAACGCCTGCAGGGCGAAGCCGCCGTGCTGAAACAGAATCCCATGCTCATCCAAAAAATTATTGCCGAGCGGTTGTCCGACAAACTGCAAATCATCATGGTGCCCACGGACGGGCGCAACTTCTTCGCCTCTGACGTTCTGCGCTCCGCGTTTTCCGGCGGCGTAACGGCGAACAGCCAGGAAGAAGTGGAACAGGAAATTCCAGCTCCAGCCCGCAAGCAGGCGCAAGCCATGAAAACGAAATAGGGGAAGTCAGCCCTGGTGCGCTTGCGATTCAAGATTGAGTTCCACCGGCCAAAAACCCTTGCGGGCCGTACGTCAGATACCGGGACAGGGACCGCCGCCCCTGCGAAGGATTCTCCCGACGAGCGCCGCCCGGCCGGTGGCCAATACGCGGACCGCGTCCCGACAAAATCGGGACGCGGTCCCGCGTTTCAGTAGCACAGGCTTCAGCCTG
>DATAPT010000619.1:0-3375 GCA_036265065.1 Candidatus Acidiferrales bacterium
GCGGAGTAAAGCTTGCGCTTTTGGCTTTTATTTCCGCCGCACCTGAAGAGGCTAATACTGTTCCGGCCAACAGAAGGCCGCTCTTGGAAATAAAAGCGCGTCTGGTGGTTTCGGTTTTCGCCGTCTTGTTTTGTTTCATTCCAGTCTCCTTTAATGCCCTTTTTCTTCCAGCGGAGCCGTCATGGAACTTCTTGATTTCTTGCGCACGGCGTCCTGCGTATCGTTCAGCATGTGGGCGAGTACATCACGAGGAAGGCTTTTAATCAATGGATTTGCAATCCACGCCAACATCACGGGAACGGTTCGAGTCAGCGTGATCGATTCGTTTTGAACGTAGACGCCGCCGTCTTTCTCTTCAATGCGCCAGTAGCTGTTGAGGCGCCACATGTAACCGTGATCACCGCCATCGGTGCGTTCATGCTCGTCCGCGCTGCCTGGATTTACAACCTCCACAACGCGGGTGGAGTGCGAGATGCTTTCGCTGCGTGTTTTGTCAATCGTTGTGAGCGTTACATCGAAATACCCATCCAGCACAATCGTAATGATCGACTTACTGAAAAACTGAAGATAAACTTTCGATTTATTTCCATTCTGCTCGATCAGTTTCGCGCGGCGAATTTCCGGTTGATAGATTTTGGGTTCATTCGCGTAATCCTGCAAAACGGCATTTACGTCCCTTAGAGTGGCTTTCGGTATGAAAGTCACTCCGACCCAATGATGAATCAGCCCATTGGGAATGCGGATTGTAAGATGCCCATCCTGGGTATTCATTTCCTGGATAAAAAGTTGGCCGCGGTGAAGTTGTTCGTAGGCTGCCTTACACTGCGCGTCAGGCAGTTGGTCAACGACCAGGAATCGATTGTTTTGTAAATTACTCTCCATTTTGGATTCGGTTATGCGGACGTAACGGTCAAATGCGGCGGCTGTTTCCGGCTTAAGCTCCGTCGCGCGAGCCGAAACTCCGTGGAGCCAAGGAAAAATGAAAATCAGGAGAGCGATCTTTTGGAGGAGAAGGCTGAGGCTATTTGTGTGGTCGCGTGCTTTTGAGCACTTCAACAGATACCCCCCGCATGCAGAAAACTGCAAGAACCCAGGACGCACGGCAATTAATTCAAAACTGGCCGGCCATCCTCCTCCGCCCACTTCTATTTATCGGTGAGAACCCGCAACAAATTAATACAGCGAACGATGTAATTGTGTTTGGATAAAAAAGCGTGTGGTCGTTTTGCATAAAATTTCACTGACCAGCCGGTCTTTCAAGCGATCCCGCAAATTTGGCATTCCCGCGTTTGAACATCCGGTTGCGGGTCAATATGAAGTTCCAGTTGCGGTCCATTGCTGAAGTCCCCTCAATCGGCAATCGAACGAATCACTCTCGCCGGATTTCCTCCGACAAGTATATTCGGAGGAACGTCCTTGGTGACTACCGAACCTGCCGCGACGACCGAGTTTTCGCCTACAGTTACGCCACCAATGATGGTCGCGCCGGCTGCAATCCACACATTTTTCTCAATCACGATGGGCTTCCCAATTGTGGCGGCGCGTCGCTGCGAAGGCTCAAGGGGATGGCTCGCCGTGATGATGCTCACGTTCGGCCCGATCAACACATCGTCCGCAATGTCGAGTCCGCCGAGATCATAGAAAGTGCAGTTCTGATTTATGAAGACATTATGCCCGACGCGGATTTCATCGCCACCAGCGGTATAAAATGGAGGGATCAGTAAAAAGCTCTCGTCCACCTTTTTACCGATAAGTTCGCTGAACAAGGCCCGAATTTCGTCCGCATCGTCGAACGTCAACCGGTTAAGTCTGGCGGTGATCGCCATTGCTCGTTTGACGTTTGCCAACATGGCCGCTGATTCCGGCGTCTGACTGTGAATTATCTTGGTGCGGGACGGAAAAGTTATCGCGCTCTTTTGGCTTGTTCCCATCTTTCCGGTCCTTTATTTCCAGGCAAAAATCCAGAGTGCATTAGCGCTGGTCGACCTAACTGTATCATTCTCGCCCTTCATTTTGTTTGTTGTCTCGCGTTTGCCCCGCATACGGAGCCTTGATCATGACTCATCAACTTTGAGGAAACTCGAATGCTCAAAACTGGATGGCGCATTGACGCCCCGCGTCGTCTTCGTCTAACCTACCCCTCCGGTGGCGCGCAAACTCACAACAATCTCGAGATTTTTCCCGTTCCACATCGCGAAAGATGGGTATGCCGCTTGAAATTTGAAGGACACGACTGCCGAATCGCGCCATGACCATTGACATCCATCCTCACGTGATCAGCACGGATAACTTGCGCTACCCAAACGCTCCCTTGGGCGGGCACAAATCGGACTGGTCGCGCGAAAGACCCGTCAGCGTGGAGCAGATGATTGTCGCCATGGATCAAGCGGGCATCGCGAAATCAGCATTGGTGCAGGCCTCCACCTGTTACGGTCACGATAATTCGTATATCGCAGATGCGGTAGCCGCGCACCCGGAGCGATTCACCGGCGTTTTTTCCGTTGATGTCCTTGCGCCTAACGCGCCTGAAACAATTCGCTATTGGGTTGGCCGCAACCTGACGGGCTTGCGATTGTTCACAGCAGGCAGCACGATGCCGAATCAGGCGGACTGGGTGGACGATCCTCGATCTTTCCCTGCTTGGGAATGCGCAGGCGATCTCGAAATTCCCGTGTGCATGCAAATGACGGTGAAGGCGATTCCGCAACTCGTCCACATGATGCAGCGGTTTCCAAAAGTTCGCGTGATTCTGGATCATCTGGCTAAGCCGACTCTATCCGACGGCCCTCCTTACGCTGCGGCCTCCGAAGTATTTAGATTGGCCGAATACAAGAATCTATTTCTGAAGCTGACACCGCGCACGGCTGCGGGAGCACAAAACGGGAAGGCGACTCACGAGACATTTTTCCCGTTGCTCGTATCGAAATTCGGAGCCTCACGAATCGCGTGGGGATCGAACTATCCGGCCTCGGAAGGAACGCTCCCTGAACTGCTGAAAGTTTGCCAATCGGCATTGTCAATGGTTTCAGCGGAAGATCGCGATTGGATCTTTTCAAAAACGGCGCTCACTCTTTATCCCGCGCTGGCCGGAAAGTAGAAGGAAATCGATGCCTGAATCGCAGTCCCCGCTGAAGCTGCAGACTCTCCTGGCGGCGCACCCGAACACCAGCGCGTTGAGAAGCGGGCAGCTGCAATCAGCGCTCGTAAATTTTGTTTTTGCGGACATCAAGCCCGCGAACAGAGGGTTTAAGCCGCTGGTGCGGGAACAGAAATTCGATTTGGGAGAGCTTGCGATCGTTACTTTTTTACAGGCGAAGGCGTACGGCAAGCCGTACACCCTGATGCCCGCTGTGGTCGTCGCGCGCGGCCAGCATC
>DATAPT010000620.1:0-3131 GCA_036265065.1 Candidatus Acidiferrales bacterium
GTAACCTGCTACACCTGCCATCGCGGATATCAGAAGCCGGAGACCACGCCGAGCCTGGCTGAACAGTACGGCCCGCCGCCAACGGCAGACCCGGATCGCGTCGAGCAACTTCCCAAGGCCGTCGATACGCCTGCCGCCGCGCAGCAAATCCTTGACAAATATATTCAGGCCCTCGGCGGGGCGGCGCAAATCGCTAAGCTAAAGAGCTTTACCGCGAAGGGAACCTACGCCGGATTCGACACGGATTTTCAGAAAGTTCCGGCTGATATTTTTGCCAAAGCGCCCAATCAGCGCACCTCCGTTAACCATCTGGCAGGCGGCGATAACACATCGAGCTACGACGGCCATGAAGGCTGGGTTGCCGCCGGCGACAAGCCCATTTCCCCCATCGTGCTCAGCGGCGGCGATCTCGACGGCGCAAGGCTCGACGCTGATCTTGCGTTTCCCACTTCGCTGAAGGAAGATTTAACCAATCTGCACGCTGGATTCCCGCCTGTCACGCTGAACGGCCATGCCGTACAGGTGGTGCAGGGCACGGCTGCAGGCGGAACGATTGTGAAGCTCTATTTTGACAAGTTGACAGGTTTGCTCGTGCGCCAGACACGCCTGACTAATACGGTAGTTGGCCTCACTCCGATCCACATGGATTATTCCGATTATCGTCTGGTGGGGGGCGTGAAGATGCCATTTCACGTGGCGGTAACCTGGGTTGATGGGCAATCGACTACGCAGTTAACAACGGTGCAACCCAACGCGGAAGTTGCGGCGGCCAAATTTGAGAAGCCCGCTTCCACAACTTTGCGTATTTCCACGGCGAAGTAAGATTTTGCTGAGACGCACTACAACTAGTAGGTCGTCAACGTTGGACACGAATTTGAGCATTGACGCGAATCATTCGCGGTAGATTGCAAGAATTTAGAGAGTGAGTTTGGAGGCGTTTATGGCGAATTTTTCCAGGCCGCAAGTCCTCGCTTTGCTGGCTGCGTTCGGTTTGCTTTCCGCGGCGGCGATTACCGCGCCGGCGCAGGGTCAAGAGCAGAAAGATGCCGCCCACCGGCCTTTGGCATGGGCGTACGCAGTGGTCGAGAATCCTCCACCTCCTCCTCCGCCGCCAACGGACAACGACAAAATCGGAACGATTCCGGGCAGCACCCAATCCTTCACGATGAAGCAGATTCGCGATAACGGCAATCCCGTCGACTGGTTTCCGGGTGACCATCCTTCGGTTCCCACGATCGTCGGGCACCGCCGTTCGCCCGGCGTGAATCCCTGGATTGGCAGCTGTGGCTGGTGCCACTTGGTTAACGGCCACGGCCGCCCCGAAAATGCTGGCGTCGCTGGTCTGCCCGCTGGATACATCATCGAGCAGCTCGCTGACTTCAAAAACGGCGCACGAAAAACCGCCGATACCGGGAAGAGGAACACAATCACGATGTCCGGAAACGCGGCAGGCATAACGGATGCCGAGGCCAAGGCTGCCGCCGATTATTTTGCTTCGATTAAAATGACGGCATGGATCAAGGTGGTCGAGACCGACACCGTGCCCAAAGTTCGCAACGCGAATGGTTTCTACGTTCCTCTCGAAGGGAACGAAATGGAGCCAATCGGTAAGCGCATTTTGGAAATGCCGGTGGATCCCGAGGCCACAGAGCTCTATCGCAACCCGCACTCCGGCTGGATCGCCTATGTGCCCAAGGGCAGCATTAAGAAGGGCGAGGACCTCGTTCTGCGCGGCGGCTCGGGCAAAACCATTGCCTGTGCGGCATGCCACGGTGAAGGGCTGAAGGGCAATGGCAATTTCCCTCCGCTAGCGGGACGTTCCCCCAGCTATTTTGCGCGGCAACTGTATGATATTCAACAGTATACGCGCAATGGTCCAGGGACGCAGCTAATGCGCCCCGTGGTCCAGAACCTCACGGAAGAGGACATTTTGAACATCACGGCGTACCTGGCTTCGCTCCAGCCGTAGCCGCTGCTGTGCCACAAAGCCCTTCGCTCACCGAATTGAAATTGCGTAAGGTGCAAATCGATTGAGCTTTTCATGAATCGCAGGGCGTTCGTAAAGCAGAGCGGCAGCATGGCTGTCGCGGCCATGGCCGGTGCAACCGTCGGCCTTTCCTGTGCCTGGGCGCAAACGGCACCGAATGCGGCCCCTCGAACGACAAAAACTCCCACACTTTCAATCGCTTACGAGGAAAGTGGTCCCGCCACCGGGTTCCCAGTCATTCTGCTGCACGGCTTTCCGGATGACGTTCGTGCTTGGGACGAAATATCGTCACCTCTGGCGAAGGCGGGCTACAGAGTTCTCGTTCCTTACCTGCGCGGCTATGGTCCTACGCGGCTCCGCGATGCTGCTGCTCCCCGCATGGCGGAGCAAGCGGCAATTGGACAAGACCTCATCGACTTCGCCGATGCGCTTCAAATTACAAGGTTTGCAGTCGCTGGCTATGATTGGGGTGGCCGCGCGGCAAGCGTTGCAGCAGCCTTGCACCCTGACCGTGTGCGCGCCGCTGTCCTGATCGGCGGCAACACTATCCAGAACACAATTACGCCACCTGCGCCGGGCGATCCTAAAGCGGAGCGGGCACTTTGGTATCAGTGGTATTTCAATACGGAACGGGGTCGTGCTGGACTGACGGCTAATCGTCACGGGATTTGCCGCCTGTTGTGGGAAACGTGGTCGCCTGGCTGGCACTTCAGCGACGAGACTTTTAATCGCACGGCAATTTCGTTCGACAATCCCGATTTTGTGGATCTGGTCATTCATTCCTATCGGCATCGGCTGGGAAATGCGCCCGGCGATCCGCGTTTTCTTGCGATGGAACAGCGACTTGCGCAGAATCCGATGATACAAGTTCCTTCCATTGTCCTGTACGGCGCGGACGATGGGGTGCGCAAGCCGCCAAACGATTCCGTCGATAAAGCGTTGTTCACCAAACTGGTGTCTCGCGAAGTGGTATCCGGCGCGGGACACTTTGTGCCACGTGAAAAGCCGGACGCTGTATCTTCCGCGATGTTGAAACTCCTGTCGACTACACGATAGCGGATACATGATTGAGGTTTATCCTGTCTGCGCGAAATCACTGAAATGGTTACGATGTAGAGAGGCTCATGAAAGAAAGGGCCATCTT
>DATAPT010000621.1:0-9779 GCA_036265065.1 Candidatus Acidiferrales bacterium
GGTCAGCGCGAGAGAGTTCTGCTCGCTGGAAAGTTCCTGCGATTGTCCGATGGCATATCGCGTGCGCGCAATTTCTCCTTGATTGCGATCGAAAATCGGAAGCTGAATGCCGCCGAACAGCGAAACAGAATTCGCGTCGGCCACGTGCGTGTAGTTTATAGTCGCGTTGACGTCATGCTTCGCGTTCGCCTGGGCCAGAGCCAATTGACTTTCGGCGGCGGTGATCCCCAATTGCGCGGCTTTCACATCCGGGCGCTGCCGCAGCGCCATTGCTTTCAGTTCGTCCTTGCCGACCTTCACGGGCTTGTATTCCAGATCGCCCACCACCTCAAAATTTTCCGGCACCGAATCGTATCCAAGCAGTTGACGCAGGCCGGCAAGCGCTTGAATGCGGGCAAGCCTGGCGACCGAGACGTCCGTCTGAAATTGCAGCAGCTGCAATTTGATTTTGAGCAGATCGCCGCCGCTCATTGCGCCCGATTTGGTTTGCGCTTCGGCGATGTCCACCGTTTCCTGAAAACTTTTCAAATCGGTGTCGGCCAATTCGATATTCGCCTGCGCGAGAAGTGCGGCGATAAATTGCGAGGCCACGTTAAAAGTCAGGGTGCGTTCGTTGTCGCTCGTCTGCGCCACGGTTACGGCCGTCTGATCCTTGGCAGCCTGAAAACGACGCTGGCGTTTGCTTCCTCGTTCAAAGAGGTAACCAACCCCCAAGTCGAACTGCGCAATGTTGTCCAGATAATTGGAATTGAGGTTGCTCGGCGAAAAGATCGGCAAAAACTGTGCGTCCCCGCTAAGGATCGGATTCGGGCGGAGGTTGGCCGTGATTTCCTGGGCCTGATTCTGCAAGATCATCGTGCGAGCCGCTTGCAGGGAATGGTTATGCTTCAACGCCATATCTATGGCTTCATCGAGCGTGATGCGGGTGGCAGTAGCTTGCGGCGCGGCCGGCGCGGTTTGCCCGGCTACGCGCTGCGTCGCGGCAAATGAAAGAAATATCCCCAAGGCAATCAGTGGCCACCGCTTGCGGGCCCTAGACTTCATGACCATTTTTTTCTCCTGCTAAGGAACTGCCCGGGCTCTGTGACCTTGATTCCGGCGCATCAAAACTCCGGAAAAATAAAGCGAGTCCAGACAAAAAATTGGAATGCGAGAGCGCTTGTTGAAAAAAAGCGCGGGGGCGCAGGAATTAAATCGAGGGAGGAGCGCGAGGAGAAGTCTGCGAAAAAATCGGGCCCAGGCCCGGTGCTACGTCTTTCGGAAGCGGCATGGAAGCAACCGGCTTCAGCAAGGAAACAGAAGGTGCAACGACCAGTTGAGCCGGCGTCTGGTGGCCGAGATGACAGTAGGGGCAACGCGCATCGTCATTCGCGCCCTGATGGTTCCAGTCGCTGACCACACCCGTAGCGAACACCAGGAGCGCAATCAGCGCAAGGGAAACCCCGAGAATGCGAAGAGTCTTCTGCACAGGCCAATAAAACGATCAGTAATTCACAATGAAACAGGAACCGAAGCTAACGCATATTAACTGGATGTTTGACGTACGTAAAGCTTTGCGGGTTGCGTCGTCTCGAAACAATACATATTGTCACGGAAACCCTGGGTCAGGCCGTTTGCTTCAAAGCTCGCTCGAGGATCGTGAGGCATTGCTGGGCGCGCTCCCGCAGTGCGTCGTCCCGATGCCCTGTATCTTGCTGGCCTGAATGGAGTTCATCGGCAATCGCCAATGCCGCCAGCACCGCCACGCGAACCGAATCCACCGTCTGCGTAGCCTCGCCAACGGCTTTCATCTTCTCGTCCACATAGTGCGCCAGTTTCTGCACATAGGCCTCGTCCAGATCTCCACCCATCGTGTAGCTCTGTCCGTAAATTTCAACTTTTACGCGATTCGACATTCCGTTCTCTCCCTGCTGGGCGACCTATTTTCTTCTCTTCCGCGTCGAGAGGCAAGTGCCCGTTCATTCAACTGCCTCCCAAATTATCCTTTGGCAGTTCCTCCGACTCTTGCTTTCGCACCAACGGCGCGGAGGTGACTAGCCCAGGGCAACGCCCTGGGTACTGTCCAAACCACCGCACCGCCCTGAAAGGGCGGGGGGATTCATTCTATTCGTATGATGGGTTCACGCTCAATCCCACACATATCGTTCATCAAATTCGATTTCATACCTCTTCAAGAATGACAGAAATTCTTCCTCGAAACTCTTGACGCGGTGATGCTCGGCTTGATGGGCAATATACGCTGTCACTTCCTCCACGCCCGATTGGCCAATGGAGAACGCTCCATATCCGCTTTGCCAATGAAATTTTTCAAATCCTGTTCCTTGTGTCTTGATCCATTTGGAGGTTGCCCGTTTAACCTCCATGACGACCTGTGCCAGGGAATTATTTTTGCTCAACGTGAATAGAATGTGGACATGGTCTCGCCACACGTTCATCGCGATTACGTGCGAGTCCCGATCGCGCAAAACCGCCGCAGCGTATGCGCACAAAGGGTCGCGTACCGATTCGGTCAAAATTGGCTCACGGTTCTTTGTGCTGAAGACAAGGTGGACGAGATTTCTCGCAAGGGATTGCGGCATCGGAGAGTCCTGGCGCCCCTTCAGGGCGCCCACGAATTGTGCCGCCGAACCCCAGGGCGTTGCCCTGGGCTATTCACCGGCGGCGCTTTCAGCGCCGAAAGATGCGGGACAACATTCCAAAGCCGGATCGCTGCTCATCAAATCAAGGACTCTTACTCCACGACGATGCGCAGGAATTTCTTCTTGCCAATTTTCATCATGTGAGTTCCACGCTGGCTTAAATCAATTCTTGCCGAGGGGTCGCTGATGACCGTCCCGTCGACTTCGAAGCCTCGCCCCTTAATAATTCTTTCAGCATCAGACGCTGAAGACGCCTGTTCCAACTCGAATAGGAAGCGAGTCCATTTTTCGATGCCAGTCGAAGCTACCTGCAGTCGCTTTGTTGACGTAATATCACCATTTTGACGGCGGCAATAAAAAGCCCCGCTGTGGTTTTCGACTGTGATAGTCAGTACTGCATCCGGGGCTTCGCGATCGCGGAAGACGCGCTGAAATTCGCTGGCGGCTTTTTCGCCGGCGGGCGCGCCGTGAAATCCGCTAATGATTTCCTGCGCGAGGGACATCTTCACGTCCATCGGATGTTTTGTTCCGGCATTTACTTCGGCTGCGAGCTCGACAATCTGTTCCGGAGTGCGATCCGTTACAAGATCGAAGTACGGCCACATCATTTCATCGGATAGGGACATGAGCTTGCCGAACATATCGGAAGGCGCTTCGCTGATGCCCACGTAATTGCCCAGCGACTTGGACATTTTGCGCTGGCCGTCGAGGCCTACGAGAATCGGCATGGTGAGAGCCACTTGCGATGGCTGGCCGTACTCGCGCTGAATTTCGCGGCCCACGAGCAGATTGAATTTTTGTTCGGTGGCTCCAAGCTCCACGTCGGCTTTGAGCGCGACGGAGTCATAGGCTTGCAGCAGCGGGTACAGCAATTCATGAATGGAAATGGGCAGATTGCCCGCGAGGCGCGAGCGAAAATCCTCGCGCTCCAGCATGCGCGCCAGGCGATAGTGCGCGCACAGGTGAATCATATCGTGTCCCGATAGTTTTCCGAGCCACTCGCTGTTGTAGCGGACTTCCGTCGTTTCGCGGTTCAGTATTTTGTAAACCTGTTCGAGGTATGTTTTTGCGTTCGCTTCCACCTGCTCGCGCGTGAGCGGCGGGCGCGTTTCGGATTGTCCGGTGGGATCGCCGACCATGGCCGTAAAATCGCCAATCAAAAAAATCGCGATGTGGCCCAAATCCTGAAAATGTTTCAGTTTGCGCAGCACGACGGTGTGCCCGAGGTGCAGATCGGGCGCGGTGGGATCGACGCCCAGCTTGACGCGCAGCGGCGTGCCGGATTTTCGCGAGGCTTCCAGCTTCGCGCGCAAATCTTCCTCGCGAATAATTTCCGCCGAGCCTTTGCGCAGGTAGGCAATCTGTTCGTCAATGGGTTTAAATTCGTGCTTTGTGGTCATGGCGTTTTTTCGAACGCAATCACGCGGCGCCCCTCAATTCGATATTTGCCTGAAACGACCAGGCGCGCAGCTTCGGTATAAATTCGATGTTCCTCGGCCAGGATGCGAGCGGAAAGAGTTTCCTCCGTGTCGTCATCGCGCACCGGCACGATAGCCTGCGCGACGATCGGCCCCGCATCCAGATTTTCGTCCACCAGGTGCACCGTGCAGCCCGTAAACTTCACGCCGTATTCGAGCGCCTGCCTCGACGCTTCCAATCCCGGAAACGAAGGCAAGAGCGAAGGATGAATATTCAAAATGCGCTGCGGAAATGCCGCCACAAAATAGGGCGAGAGCAATCGCATGAATCCCGCAAGGCATACGAGATCCACGTTCGCCTTGCGCACTTCCTCCACGGCTAGGCGGTCATACTCCTCGCGTGCCAGGCCCTTTGAGGGGATCGCTTTTGCCTTGATTCCTCGCGCCTCGGCCAGCGCCAGCCCGGGCGCGCCTTCGCGGTTGCTGATTACGATGACAATCTCCGCGCCGGGTATGCGGCCAGCCGCAATACTATCGGCCAGCGCCACAAAATTCGACCCTCGTCCGGATAACAGCACGCCAATTCGATGTGACATAAGGGAAAGACGTTAGCACAACCGAGCAGCGCATCCAATCCCTTGCGTTTAGGGCGCAGTCCTAAATCGAAATGAATTCGAATTTACGAGATCCGGGCCTTTAGCTCGGCCATTCGTGCTCCTCGTCAGGACTAAACAGACTGCGGAATAAAGGCGTTGTTCTGTCATTCTGAGCGATGCGAAGAACCTCTTTTCGACCTAAGTATAGGAAAAGCAAGCAGGAGAGATTCTTCGCTTCGCTCAGAATGACAGGGTATTGGGTTTTTCCGCAGCCTGTAAAGTCTCGACTATAAAGTTTCGACCTCCTAAAAAATCGCGGCAGGCGAATTATTTTCAAACTAGGGCAAAGCCGAACTGATTATGGTGTTTGAACAGTATGGTACAGAGGGGAAATCTTGTGTAGGGAATCTAAAACGTGCCAAACATGAACACTAGACTAAATCGAGCCTATGGAACAGGTGTAGCACACGCATTTTGCGTCAACACTAGAAGTCCGAATCTGGAGAATAACCTGTTCTGCCGGCCAACTGTTTTTTGCTGCTCCAGAATATTTGCATGAAAAGGGATTCAAACTATTTATGCAAACCAAACATAGGAAACAATTTGCAGCAGCAAGTTTGCTTTCCGGGTTGGCGCTGATCTTGTGGAGTTGCAGCGGCACAACCACTACCCCGCCTGCGGATACGCCGGCTGCGCCTTTGTTCACGCTTCAGCCAGCGAGCCAGAGCGTGACGGTTGGACAACCGGCGTCTTTTTCCGTAACAGCCACGGGAACAGCACCCCTTTCCTACCAATGGCAGAAAAATAACTCGAACATAAGCGGGGCAACTTCAGCGAGTTACACAACCCCAGCTACGGTTTCCGGCGATAATGGCGCGACGTTTCGCGTGATCGTCTCCAATTCCGTGGGCAACTTAACGAGCAACGCGGCTACCTTGACAGTGAATGCCTCGCCTGTGGCACCCAGCATCTCGACCCAGCCGGCCAATCAAACAGTAACCGTGGGACAGACCGCAACTTTTTCGGTCATCGCGGCGGGAACCGCGCCGCTGACCTACCAGTGGCAAAAAAATAATACGAATATTTCCGGAGCGGCTTCCTCGAGTTACACCACGCCTGCAACCGTATCCGGCGACAATGGCGCGACATTTCGCGTGATCGTCTCCAATTCCGTGACCAGTATTACGAGCAGTGCGGCGACGCTTACGGTCAATACAGTGGTCTCGGCCACTGGCACGGACGTAACGACGTATCACAACGACGTGGCGCGCACAGGTCAAAACACAACGGAAACGAAGCTGACGCAGGCCAACGTAAATTCAGCCACATTTGGCGTGCTGCACAATCTTTCCGTGGACGGCCGCGTCGACGCCGAACCGCTCTACCTATCTCAACTTTCCATATCCGGAGTTGCGCACAACGTTGTGTTTGTCATGACTGAGCACGATTCGGCGTATGCGTTCGATGCGGACACGGGTACGAAGCTCTGGCAGCTTTCTCTGCTGGGAGCAGGAGAAACGACCAGTGACGATCGCGGCTGCTACCAAGTCACACCGGAGATCGGTATCACTTCCACTCCGGTGATTGACCGCAAGGCCGGTGCGCACGGAATTCTGTATGCCGTAGCCATGTCAAAAAATAGCGCGACCTATTTTCAGAGGCTGCATGCGCTGGACATTACGACGGGCGCGGAAGTGAACGGCGGACCCGTCACCGTGCAGGCGACTTATCCCGGAACCGGAGCAAACAGTTCCGGAGGCATCGTCACGTTCGATCCCAAGCAATACAAAGAACGAGCCGGGCTGCTTCTGTTGAACGGCGTGATCTATACAAGTTGGGCGTCGCACTGCGATTTCAACCCGTACACAGCCTGGATCATGGCCTATAACCAGGCGACGCTCGTGCAAACCGCAGTGCTCAACCTCACGCCGAATGGCAATGACGGCTCCATCTGGCAGAGTGGTGGAGGGCTGGCCGCCGATCCGCAGGGGAATATATATGCTCTAATGGCGAATGGCACTTTTGAAACCACGCTTGATGCGAATGGTTTCCCGAACAAGCAGGATTACGGCAATGCGTTCGTAAAAATTTCCACGGCGGGAAATCTGAAGGTCGCGGATTATTTCAACATGTCGAATACCGTCAGCGAATCGGGGGTGCATGTGGACCTTGGTTCTGGCGGCGCCATGGTCTTGCCGGATATGAGCTACGGCACGGCGAATACGCTCAATCTCGCAGTAGGCGCGGGCAAGGACGGAAATATTTACGTCGTGAACCGCAATAACATGGGCAAATTCAGCTCGAGCGCAAATAATATCTACCAGGAATTGGCCGGGGCCGTGCCGAACGGCGTGTGGGGAGTGCCGGCTTATTTCAACAACACGGTTTATTATTGCGACGCGTATGGGACTCTAAAATCTTTCTCCTTCGCCAACGGAAAACTTTCCGCGGCACCAGTTCACACTGGCACGTCATTTACTTATCCGGGAGTTTTGCCCAGCGTCTCAGCAAATGGGACCTCCAATGGAATCGTCTGGGCCATTGAAAATACAAGTGCCGCCGTGCTGCACGCGTACGCTGCAAATGACCTGACGCAGGAGCTTTACAACAGCAATCAGGCGGCTAACACGCGCGACCACTTTGGCGCGGGAAATAAATTCATAACGCCTATGATCGCGGACGGGAAAGTGTTTGCCGCGACGACGAACAGTGTGGCCGTTTTTGGTTTGTTGCCGTAGTTGGGGGGAATCCCCGAGTCTGAAGACGGGTCCGACGGCTCTGTAGCTCGCCTCTTTAGAGGCGAGGGTTTAGATGAAAGCGTGACCCAAAATTTACTGTTCAGAGCGCGTGCCTTGCGCTTCGGGCCGCAGCCCAACCATCGGCATCCTGATTTGAGGGTTTGAGATGATCATGGTCTAAACCCCCGCCTCTGAAGAGGCGGGCTACAGCAGGACCCGCAGCCCGATCCGCCACTTCGAAACTACAATCCTAGTTTTATTTCCCCAGCACCAGCGTCCCTGCAATCAAATCATGCAGGGCCTGCTTTTTTTCTGTGAAAGCCGCCATCAAATACCCGATGAGGAAGGGAATCATGCCGCTGACTAATTTCGCGAAGAAGCGACCAGTAGCGTGCCCGAACGAAATGCGCTTCCCCTCAAGGTCAGCCACGCGCAAGGACATCACCGATTTTCCAATAGTGCCCTGACGCGCAGAGCTTTCCATGCCCGCAAAATAGAGCCAATGAATGGTCATAAGACCAAGCATCCCTAAAAGGAAAATTGGAATCATCGTCGCCACCATTGCCCGAACAGCGTCCGGTTCCGCATGCGTTTGATGGAGCATGATGCCAAAGCCGCCCAGAAAGAAGATCGCTGCAAATAGAACGATCATCGAAGGGAGACCAATGATCAGGCTATCGATCACGTACGCCACAAGCCGTGCCCAGAATGTTCCGTAAGGAAGCGGGGGAACGGAATACGTGCTGGCCGCAACCGGAGCGGAAGGAATGGCGCCCGCCGTCGCAGGCACAGGAATTACAGGAGCCCCGACCTCCTGCCCGCACGCCTGGCAAAACCGTTGGCCTTCTTCCACTCGAATCCCACACTTAGAACAGAACATGGTTGGCCTCATTTGTGTAGCCGCGATGGCTGCGTTCTGAAACTGAAGCGGACTTATAGCGCGGGCCGCACGAAGGGTCAATAAGAGAAAAGAGCGTGAAAACCTGGCTCAAAGTAGCAATGCCCCAATGCCTGTACGAGGGGCCAGCTACTTCTTTGGGCAGTCCCGTCCTTCGGGCGAGGAGGCAAGTTTGGCGTAAGTGAGTAGGATGGTTTCCCATGCCTGCAAACTCTTGAATGGAGGAAATACACCATGGCCACCGCACCGAACTATATCGAAGAACAAGCAATCCCCCGGGAAGCAAGTCTGATGGAAAACATGATGGATTTTTCATTTCGCCGCTACGTGACGCCGCAAATGTTAAAGATCCTTTACAGTGTGCATTTACTAGCCGGACTGATTGCGGCCGTTTGGCTCGTTTTCAGCGGCTTCCAGGCGTCCACATCCAATGGCCTGCTCGCGCTGATTCTCAGCGTCCCGGCGCTGCTCTTGTGGATCGCGTATTGCCGCATCGTAGTGGAGCTTTTGGCGGGGGTTTTCCGCGCCATCCAGGTCATCACCAACGTTCAAGGATGAGGATGGGGCAAAATCATAACGCGCAGCAAAAGGGAATCACGTCGACATCGAACAACTTCACCCGCCAGCATTTGACGATCGAGTTTCAGCCTGTAAGTTTTTCCCGCGTAGGGAAAAACTTAACAGGCTGGAACGAAATCCCCGGAACGCGTGAATATTTCTTCAGTTAACTGCGATTCAACGACTTCGCCAAGGTGGGACACAGACAAAACGCGCTAGTGAGAGCAAGTTTTTCAGGTCTAGTACTACAGCAAACGCCCGATTGGATGTTCCCGCTTTACCCATTAACTTCATCAAAGCCACGCGGTTAGCAAATATTTTGATTCGATTCACGAATGGAGAGGTTCGTGCTCTCAGTTAAAGCGAAGATCGAAACAATTTTATTTACTCCTGTGCGTGGGAGGTGGGCGGGTCCAATAACTTTATAAACTTTTATGAACCCGCTCTGCATTTTTAAACTTGGTAAGTTAAAGAGACAGTAGTCGATTTTTAACAATGGTAACGAAGATGACTCAAGAAATTAAACAACGCGTAAAGAAGCCGCTGGGCCAACACACAGCCAGTGACGCGAACCTTTATATAACTATTATTCGGCATTCCTATTTTGTTCCCTCCCACACTCCCGCATTTTCCTCCTCTTTATTCCGAGCCGGCATTTCAGAGCCCGAGTGGCCTTTGGATTGAAGGCGTTGGACCTCAGTCACCGTGCGGGGCTCGCTCTAACCAAGCGAACCCCGCGACCTACCTCTTAAATGAGCAGAGTTCACCTTTTACGAATATAGAAGCTGTCTGACGCTATTTGCATCGCGGATCAGTCGGCTGGGTTTGCATTCTGGGCAGTGCTATTGCTGTAGCCCGCCTCTAAAGAGGCGGGTTACAGCAGCCCCGGAGCCTCGTTGAGGACGTCATCAAAGCCAGATGACATTTGATTG
>DATAPT010000622.1:0-5340 GCA_036265065.1 Candidatus Acidiferrales bacterium
AACTCCAACCCCTGAAATCACCGCTCATCCTTTGCAGACCACTATAAAGTACGGCTTCGAAGCGAATCTCGAACAGCCGATCACCGATTGGCTGGGTTTATTCTCTCGATGGGGATGGAATGAAGGCCAGCACGAATCCTATGCCTACACGGAAGTCGATGAATCGGTTCAAGTGGGCGCCGGGGCGCAAGGAACCCCATGGAAAAGAAAACTGGATCGCGCAGGCCTCGCCTTCATTTCCAATGGAATTTCGCGTGACCACCAGCAATATCTTGCCCTCGGAGGAATTGGCTTCCTTCTGGGCGACGGACATTTAAATTATGGACGCGAAACCATTGAGGAAACTTATTACACCGCTCATGTCTGGCGCGGCATCTTCGCTTCGTTCGATCTGCAACACATCAACAATCCGGGCTATAACCGCGATCGCGGCCCCGTCCTCGCACCCGCGCTCCGACTCCATGTCGAGCTTTGAATTTTGTGGCATAGGCTTCAGCCTGTGCGGGTTTAGGCCTTGCAAGGACTAAAACCGCACAGGCTGAAGCCTATGCCACAAGGAACCTATCAACTTGTTTTTACCGAGGGCTGCGATGTCGCCGCTGCGGTCGCTACAAACGCGGGCGCTTTGGGAATAATGGCCCACGCCAGAATGTATGCCAGCATGCCGCCAACAAATCCCCCGGGCACAATGGATAGCGCCACCCAAATCAGCCTCACGATTGTGGGGTCCACATCCAGATATTCAGCGATGCCTCCACAAACTCCGGAAATTTTTTTGTCCCTGACCGAAAGCGTCAATTGTTTGTGTGACGTTCTGGAATACCGTCGCGCCCCGCAAGAAGAACAAAAGTTGGCGTCGTCGGCAATTTCTGCACTGCATCGATTGCAATACATAATGTCCCCTCCTGAAGTCGACGACTCGGATTTCTCCAATCGTTCCGAGCCGGAAATCCACACGATATTTTAACGCCGCACGCTTGCGGAATCCACGGCTGGCAGATCATAGATAGCCGCCTGGCGCAACCGCCATCCCGTCCAATACAAAGTGGAATTTTATTTTAAAGTTCGCGCGAATGCGGCGATGGCACTGGCCATGGCTTGCGGCTGCTCGGGTACCAAAGCGTGCCCGGCATTGGGGATCACTACGACGGTGACGCGCTCTCCTAGGGCGGCTTTCAACACGCTCGCAAATTTGCGCGGCGCTACCGCATCGTTTTCCGCTTGCAGATCGAGGACGCGCGTTGTTCCGCATGCAAACCATTCATCCACGGGCGTGGCGCGTGACGCCGTGTTTTCCGCCTTCTCAGTTTCCGGGGTGCCATCCCGTGAGCCATATGTGTGGGTCGTGCCCTGGGGCAAAGAACGCAAGTTGCAAATAGTGGAGCCGCCCAGCCTCCGGCAGTGACATATCTCCACTCTTTTCAATAGCTTCGCGAACTTCCGGCGAAACAGAGGGTTCGTGAACGCCATCTGGAACCTTCCCGCGGACGCAGCCGCGAGCACGGCTCCACGAACGAGGTCGGGTCGATCCGTGGCCAACATGCGCGTCACGAAATGGCCGTAAGCATGTCCAACCACGATGGCAGTGCCTTTGCCTTCATTCTCGATCACCGCAGCAACGTCCGCGGCAAAATCGTGCAACGTCAAATTGGCCATGGGCCCGGTGCTCTTGCCGATGCCGCGCGGTTGAGGCCGCAGAACACGAAAACCTTCCCGCGCAAGCAGCTCCGCGACGAATCCGTAATCTTCAGCGCCCCGTCCCAGCGACGGCAAGATTACGATGGCTGGCCCGCTTCCCTGCGCGATCACTTCAATATGGATATCGCCCCGATCCACCATGAAATGCTTTTCTATATTGGGATTCGTCGGGGTTTGCGTGGAAAATGAAGACACGGATTGCACGCGTGCGATTGGCACGTAGCCAATCAGGGCAAATATGGCAGCGAAAAAGTAGACCGGCTGCCACGCCAATATCGTTTTATTAGGTTTCATGAAAGTTTCCAGGCATCGAATCTTATTTTCAACAAAGGTATCGCAGCGTGGCGGATATTTTTCAAAGGATACACGATTGCCACTACTTTACGAATAAATTCACGTTAGACAATGTGTCTGCAGTTTGAAATTTTGAAAAAAATTGCACACTTTACCGTCGTCCGGATGGTTTGCTGCCCGGTTTTTTCGATTTTTTCCATTCCACCGGATCATTCCCATGCCTGCTCTTTCCCAAGGACAATTATCGGACGTGAGCGAAAAAACTGTGGAAATGGAAGGGTGGCGGAGAGGACGGGTGGAGACGGAATGCGTATAAGTAATTCATTTTAAGCTAGTTAGATGGCATCGAAAAATCCGGGCCTTCATACCCCCATTTCCACAGTTTTTGCTTTTTATCCGACTAGACCACCCGGACCCAATGGAGTAGCATTGCCTTGTTCCGAATGCGCTCTAAATTGAAGTGAGGTCTAATCATGACAACGGAAAAGGAACAACAAACATTTCGCGGGGTTGTTTGCCTGCATTGCAAGGCGGCAATTCCAGTTCCCGCAATTGTAGGGAGCACTCAGTCGTCCGGGATCGAAGCGGAGGCGATGGAAGCGAGGTCTCAGGTATTCAATCTTCGCTGCCCCGTTTGCCACAAGGAAAAGCCGTATCGTACAAAAGAAATTGTCTCTTTCGAGGGAACTCCTCAAACGGTTCCAACATTTGAAAGTCCAGCCCCGATGCGGTGGTATTCGCAGGATGGGTTGTCACGAGCGGCGAAGGCCTGACCGCCCACGGTACAATACTGTGCAAGTTCGTGATTTTTTTGAAATCAAGTATTCAATCATGTCTTAATTCTTATGCCCGCAATCATGAATTAAAATCCATCCATAAACTCTCCTCGGCGCGCATTGATGTAAACTCAAACACCTTGCTTGAGTGAAGTAAACAAAATGCGCCGCCCAGGAGAGAATTGTGTGTCGCTTTCTTAAATTTTCCGTAGGAACTTTCCTCTTGCTCAGTTTTCTCGTTACCCCGCTTTATTCCCGAAGAAAACCGCCGAAGCGGCCTCGAATTGCCGCGATCAAACCGATCAAACCAATCAAAGTGAAGGTCGTTGTCGTGTCTATGTTTGAAGTCGGAGAAGATACGGGCGATATTCCCGGCGAATACCAACTGTGGGTAGAGCGCGAGCATCTGGACCAGATCCTTCCGCTTCCCGCCGGCTATCATCACGTGCGCATGAATAAGGATGGAGTGCTGGGCCTGCTTACGGGCGTAGCTACGGCCAAGGCCACGGCGTCCGTCATGGCGCTGGGCCTTGATCCTCGCTTCGATCTTTCCAAAGCTTACTGGGTGGTTGCCGGAATCGGTGGCGGCGATCCAGCGGACGTGTCGCTCGGCTCCGCGATCTGGGCGAATCACGTGATCGATGGCGACATAGCCTATGAAATCGATGCCCGCGAAATCCCCGCGGATTGGCCGACCGGGTATGTTCCTTTGCGCAAGGGAACGCCCTATGAGCAGCCAGTAAAGGCGCAGCTGGACGGCGAAGCGTACACACTCAATCAGGACCTGGTCGACTGGGCGTATCAATTATCGAAGAGCGTTCCTCTTGCGGATAACGAAGAAATGCGCGCCGCGCGAATGAAATACACCGGCTTCCCCTATGCGATGAAGCCGCCGTTCGTTACGCGCGGCGACACCATGTCCGGCGGCACATTCTGGCACGGCAAAAGAATGGATAAGTGGGCCAATGATTGGACAAAATATTACACCGGCGGAGAAGGCAACTTCATGGTTGCCGCGATGGAAGATACGGGAACGATGCAGGCGCTGATGTTCCTGGGCCAGGCGGGCCGCGTGGATATCAACCGCGTGCTCGTTCTGCGAACCGTGAGTAATTTCGATCGCGAGGCGCCCGGTGAAACTCCCGCGGAAACGCTCAAGAGCATGGCCGGAGGAAATTACCCCGCGTTTCTTCCCTCGGTCGAGGCCGCGGAGCGCGTCGGCGATACGGTAGTGCGAGACATCGTGGATCATTGGAGTGAGCGCGAATCGAAAATTCCGCATGCGCCACAGTAGGGGCACGACATGTCGTGCCCCCACACCTGAGAATCTAGCGCGTTGTTGCGATTTTTAGCGAAAGGACAAGAAACGTGCCCAGCAAATCTAATACGCGGTTTCCGCTGAACATTCGAGTGCGGCCTGTATGGACTGCAGTGGTTGTGGGGGCAGCGCTTTCCCTGCTTTTGCCGATCCTTGCATTCGCACAAACCGCAGCCAAAGAAAAAACTACAGCGGCGGCAGGAACGGCCGAGCAGCGCGCTTCTCGAGCCTACGAGGCCGCGCGCGCGAATCCGTTGGACCTCGAAGCGTTTTTGCGGCGCATGCCGAAGGGTGCGGATCTGCATTACCACGAGGCCGGAGGAATTTATGCCGAGACCTTTATCCGTGACGGAGCCGAAGACGGTCTGTGCGTGGATCTCAAGAGCCATGCCTTTGTACTTCCTGCGCCCACATGCGGCGTAGGTCAAGTGGGAGCTGCGGAAGCGCTCACGAATCAGACTTTATATGACGCGCTGGTCGATGCCTTTTCCATGCGCACCTTCGTGCCCTCGACTGGCACCAATGGGCATGACCGATTTTTCGATACCTTCGGCAAATTTATGGCCGCAAAAATTACCCATTCCGGCGAATGGTTAGACGAAATAGCGTCACGTGCCGCCGCCCAGAATGAACAATACCTGGAAATTATGGAGACGCCCAACTTCGGGCACACCATCGGGATCGCTTATCAGGTCGGCTGGCAAGATGACCTGGCCAAACTGCGCGACGCGCTGCTCGCCGCCCACCTGAGCGATGACATTGCGGTTGCCAAGAAAGAACGAGACGATGCCGAAGCTTCCCGGCAAGCGATCGAACATTGTGGCACGCCCCAGGCGGCTCCCGCATGCCAGGTAAAAATTCGATACATCTATCAGATTCTAAGGGATTTCCCTAAGCAGCAGGTTTTCGCACAAACACTTTTGGGGTTTGAAGTTGCCACCGCCGACCCGCGTTTTGTCGGCCTTACCTACGTGCAGCCGGAAGACAATTCGACTCCCATGGCGGATTACGAGCTGCAGATGAAATTTGTCGAATATCTGCACAGTGTCTATCCCAAGCCGCATATTAACCTGCATGCCGGAGAGCTAGCGCCGGGGCTTGTGCCGCCGGAAGGACTCTGTTGCCACATCCGTCTTGCCGTGGAAGTTGCACATTCTGAACGAATTGGCCATGGCGTAGACGTGATGCACGAAGATCGTCCCTATGAGTTGCTGAAAGAAATGGCGGCGAAGCACGTGATGGTGGAAATCAATC
>DATAPT010000623.1:0-5185 GCA_036265065.1 Candidatus Acidiferrales bacterium
CCAAACTTCCCCTTCTTTCTGGCTCGATCCGAAATCGGGAGTCAGCTATACGGTAGTGACCGAGGCTCCGCAATACCAGATTCAGAGCCTGCAGGATTTGGAGAATATTCCTGTCACGGGTGGTGGTGGGCCGAATCGCCCGCAATGGCAACAGCTGGCCAATCTGGGATCGGTAACGCGCGGCGAAGGGATGGCCACGGTATCGCACTACGATGCGCAGACGATGATCGATATTTTCGGTGCTACGCAAGGTCGCGATCTGGGCGGAGTGGCCAAGGAAATCGACAAGATCGTCAATCAAAATCGCGCCAGTTTGCCGCGCGGTTCGCAAATTTTTGTTCGGGGACAGATCGATACGATGCGCAGTTCGTTCACGGGTCTGATTGGCGGGCTGGGATTTGCCATTCTCCTTATTTACCTTTTGATTGTCGTCAACTTCCAATCCTGGCTCGATCCGTTCATTATCATCTCCGCGCTGCCAGCGGCTCTTGCTGGAATTGTGTGGATGCTGTTCATTACGCATACGACGATCAGCGTGCCGGCATTGACCGGGTCAATCATGTGCATGGGCGTGGCCACGGCAAACAGCATTCTGGTCGTGAGTTTTTCCAAGGAACGGGTGCAAGAGGGTCTTTCTCCGCTGCAAGCCGCGGAAGAGGCTGGATTCACGCGGTTTCGGCCCGTGATCATGACGGCCATGGCGATGATCATCGGTATGTTGCCGATGGCGGTCGGCCTCGGCGAAGGCGGCGAACAGAACGCCCCGCTCGGGCGCGCGGTGATTGGCGGCCTGATTTTTGCGACGGTTGCGACGCTCTTGTTCGTACCGTCGGTTTATAGCTTGATTCACGGGTTCCGCCATGGGCAGGGGCAATCCGCGGAAATCGAAATTCCAGGCGAGTAACGGCGGCTAATTTTTCGGAGGATCAGATGGAGGTTGTTTCCAAATTGAGGGAGCAGGCGAATTCGCCGGCGAGCGTGGATGCGAAGAGTCTTGCCGCGTCTTCGCGAGGCAGCGCGGTGACGCGCATCGTAACGTTCTTGCTGATTGCGATTGTCGTGGCCATCGTTGTGATTTGGGGGATTTCCAGCCGCCGCGCTGCCGATGCCCAGCTGTCCCTGGAAACGCGCGACTTGGCCATACCTACGGTCGCCGTCATTCATCCCAAACTCGGCGCGCCGCAACAGGAAATTGTTATTCCCGGTGACATGCAGCCGTTTGCGGATGCGGGTATTTTTGCTCGAACCAGCGGCTATCTAAAAAAATGGTATGCGGATATCGGCGCAAATGTGAAAGAGGGACAACTGCTGGCTGAGATCGATTCTCCGGAAATAGATCAGCAATTGGAGCAGGCGCGCGCCGATTTAGCCACGGCGCAGGCTAACCTCAAGCTGGCGGAAGTGACCGCAACACGCTACAAAGAATTGCTTAAAACGGATTCCGTGGCCCAGCAGGACGTCGACAACGCATCTGGAAATTTTGACGCGCGCAGAACCGCTGAAGCCTCCGCGCTGGCAAACGTGAAACGCCTGCAGCAAATGCAATCTTTCGAAAAAGTTTATGCTCCCTTTGCTGGAATGATCACGGCGCGCAATACCGATATCGGCCAGTTGATCGATTCAGGCAGCAGCGGCGGCACAGCGCGTGAACTGTTTCACATCGCCGCAATGAATCCTTTGCGTGTTTACATCAATGTCCCCCAATATGATTCGCCTGAAATAAAGCCAGGATTGCACGCGGATCTCGTCCTGACGGAATTTCCCGGCAAGCGCTTTCAGGGCACCGTGGTCCGAAGCTCTGGAGCAATCGACAGCACTTCGCGCACGTTGCTGACGGAGGTTGATGTCGAAAATTCCTCCCATTTGCTCAAGCCGGGCGGCTATGTGGAAGTTCATCTGAAAATGCCCTCCCCCGTGAACACTTTCACGCTTCCCGTGAATACCACAATATTTAAAGCCGCGGGTCTGCAGGTGGCGACCGTGCAAGATGGAAAAACAATTAAACTGATTCCGGTCACACCGGGCCGGGACTTTGGAACGGATATCGAAATTGTTGCGGGACTCAAAGGCAACGAATCGGTCGTGTTGAATCCATCCGACTCGCTCAGTGACGGCACGCAGGTACAGCTCGCCGAAACCCCTGCTCCAGCGCAGAGGAAACCATAATGGCCCAGGGCCCGCGGATTAATTACACCTCTAAATTTTTTCAGATTGTAAGGCTGCCAATTCTGTCACTGGGGCTGCTTGTGATTGGCGGTTGCTCGGTCGGTCCAAAATACGTCCGGCCCACCACGGTCATTCCGCCTGCTTACAAGGAAAATGCCAATTGGAAGCCTGCGCAGCCAAGCGACACATCGCAAAAAGGCAACTGGTGGGAAATATTCCAGGATCCGCAATTAAATTCACTGGAAGATAAGATTGCCGTTTCCAATCAAACTTTGCGCGCGGCCGTCGACCGCTTTCAAGAATCTCGCGATGTGCTTCGCCAAACCAGGTCGCAGCTTTATCCGCTGGTCTCCGCCGGTTTCTCCCCAAGCCAAAATCGCCAGTCGACGAATCGAGCATTGCATGGCGGAACTTCTCCCACTAATTATTCCGATTTGCTCATCGAAGGACAAGTTTCCTACGAAGTTGACGCCTGGGGCAGCGTGCGCCATTCCGTGCAGGCCAGCCGCAATCTCGCGCAGGCGACGGCTTCTGATTTGGAAACCATTCGATTGAGCCTGCATTCGGAGATGGCCCTGGATTACATGACCCTTCGCGGACTCGACGCTCAGAAACAGCTTTTTGATTCGAACGTTCAGGCATTTCAGAAAGCGGTGGATCTGACGCTGGAACGATTCAGAGGCGGCGTCGCTTCGAGAGAAGACGTGGACTTGGCCGAAACGCAACTGGAGCAAACCCGCGCGCAGGATATCGACATCACTTCGGCGCGTGACCAATTTGAGCACGCCATTGCCGTCCTCATCGGACAGCCTGCCTCTTCCTTCCAGCTCGATCCCGCGCAGTTGCCTCTTACGCCTCCTGTGCCGCCGCCCGGACTTCCCTCCGATCTCCTGGAACGCAGGCCTGATATTTCCGGCGCGGAGCGAAGAGTGGCTGCAGCTAACGAACAAGTGGGAATTGCGCGCGCTGCATTCTTTCCGACGATCGTGCTGGGACTTACGGGCGGTTTCGAAAGCGGAAAATTTCCAAATTGGCTGACGGGGCCGAGCGCACTTTGGGCCGTTGGAGGGACCGCCGCGGAAACCGTTTTTGACACGGGGCGCAGGCGCGCCGTGTCCGACCAGACGCTGGCATCCTATGACGAAATGATTGCCGGCTATCAGCAAACTGTGCTCATCTCATTTCAGGAAGTGGAAGACTCTCTTTCCGATCTTCGAGTGCTTGAGGAAGAGGCGAAGACGCAGGACGCTGCTGTTGCCGCGGCAAATCGTGCGGTTGAGCAGTCCACGAATCGATACAAAGGCGGACTCGACACCTATCTGAGCGTAATCACCGCGCAGAATGCGGCTCTTATTAATGAACGTACGGCGGTAAGCCTTCTCACGCGGCGCCTGACGTCAACCGTGCTTCTAGTGAAGGCGCTTGGCGGCGGCTGGGACGTTTCCAAACTTCCGGCCGTGGACTAGAATGCCTCCATCCTGGGGGCAACCATCGGCAAATATTTTTTAAACCGCTATCGAGGAAAAATCTTATGAGAAAAATGGTGTTTGGCATTTTGCGTCTTGCCGTGTGTGCGGCCGCCTTGTTACCGGCATTCGCAATCGTCGCATCAGCGGCGGGCACTTATCATGTAATCAAAAAAATTCTTATCCCGGGGGATGGCGGCTGGGATTATGTTGCGGCGGATAGCGACGCGCGCCGGCTGTATGTTTCGCATGACACGGAAATTGTTGTTCTCGACCTAGACAGCGGAGCCATCGTCGGAAAAATTTCCGGTGGGCCGGATATGCACGGCGCCGCGATTGCCTCGGAATTTGGCCGCGGGTTTATCAGTGAAAGCAATCCGGGTTCTGTGGTGATTTTCGATCTGAAGACGCTGGCGAAGATTGGCGAAGTGCGAGTGGGAGACGATCCGAACGGAATTATCTACGACCATTTGACCAAACGAATATTTACCGCCGATCGAGGAAGCAAACGCGTCACCGCCATCGATGCCAAGACCGGCAAGATTGTGGGCACTATAGACAATCTGGGCGGCAGAACCGAGCACCTCGCTTCAGACGAAGCCGGCCACGTCTTCCTGAATATGCAGGATCGCAACACAATGCTGAAGCTCGATGCCAAAGAATTAAAACTGCTGGAAACATGGCCTACTGCTCCCTGCCAGGCACCGAGCAGCATGGATATGGATCGCGCGCATTCACGCGTCATTACAGGATGCCGGGGCGTGGGCATGATGATCGCGGTGGACGCCAGCTCAGGAAAAGTTGTGGCCACGAATACAATCGGTGGCGGAGTGGATGCGGCGGAATTCGATCCCAAAACAGGGCTGGCATATTTTTCCACGGGCGCCGATGGAATGCTTTGGATCTACAAACAGAAAACTCCGGATCAGTATGATCTGGTGGAAAAAGTAGCGACAATGCCTGGCGCTCGCACGATGGCCGTCGATCGAAAAACAGGAAAGATTTATGTCGCGGGCGCGGAACTTGGGCCGAAACCTGCTCCTTCTCCGGAAAATCCGCGAGGAAGAGCCCCGGTTCTTCCTGGCACTTTCTCCGTGTTAGTTATCGGGCAGTAGATAGAAGTGGCATAGGCTTCAGCCTGTGCGGTTTTTTTCCTTGCAGGCGCTAAAAGCGCACAGGCTGAAGCCTATGTCACGGATTCCCTATGCCATGGTTCTCGCTAATTTTTCTATGAATTTTCTTCGATCTCCGCGATCCGGCGGATATGCCGCCCGCCTTCAAACGGCGTCGTCAGCCATACCTTGACAATTTCCAACGCTAGATCTTCAGGAATCATTCTCTGCCCAATGGAAATAACGTTGCTGTCATTATGCTGCCGGGCCAGCCTCGCGGTCTCCAAACTCCAGCAGAGAGCGCAGCGAATGCCGCGTACTTTGTTCGCCACTATTGCTTCGCCGTTTCCCGATCCGCCTAGAACAATTCCGCGGTCGCATTCACCATTCGCCACGGCCTGTGCGGTTGGACGGATGAACAGCGGGTAGTCGACGGGCTCG
>DATAPT010000624.1:0-2966 GCA_036265065.1 Candidatus Acidiferrales bacterium
CTTTGTTGCAGTCGTTTCGAGAGCCGCACGATCCCATTTTCCGAGGTCGGCCGCTGCATCGTAAGTACTCTGGCAAAAATCGAGGATCTCCGCTCGCGGAGAATCCGAAGTTCGCACATCGTCGTACATCAACAAAAACTCGCCGATTTGCTTGTTGTAATAAGCCGCCGCTGGACGCACAGTTTGCTCGCCAAATCCCGCCGGTTGCGGCGACGCATAGGAATAAAACGCCGCTCCGCTGATGTCACCGCCGCCGGGCCAAAAGCCTACGCTGCTCACCTCATGCGAATACGCGCCCCGCGTTATTTTATCGGCATCAGGGCGTTCCGGTGCGCGCCGGCCGGAAAAACGCGTAACGGCCAGGTCAAAGCTGCCCCAGAAGAAATGTACGGGACTTGCCTTGCCCACAAAGTGCCCGCGAAATTCCTTGAAAACAGAATCGACGTTCACAAGAATTCGATAAAATGCATTCACCGATTGCGGATCGTAGGCGCTATGAATTCGATCCTGATCGAAGCGAATGGGATTGGGAATCTCCATCGGCATATTCCAGATTTTCGCGTTGATGCCGAGTGACTTGAGCAGGGCAAATAATTCGCCAAGAAAATCCGCGACCGCGCGAGGCTGCAGGCGCATGGATTTGGTTTCGCCTCCGGACGTCGTTATATCCAGCCTGTGCTCGATAAAATCGAATTGAATTTCAAACGCTCCCTTGGCAAAAGGAATCGGTGAAGTCGTCAATCCGCGCGCGTTGACATAGAGCGGAACTTCCCACCAATGATTGACATGCGGGGACATGCCGAGGCGAATCTTCCCAACGATCTGAGTCCACATATGCAGCGTCGCATACGTGTCGGCCCAGTCGGACAACGGCAAAGCGGGCCATGCTTCCGAGGAATCCAAAACTGTCTTTACAGTTGGCACGATTTCCTCTCCTGGCTAATTTGCACGGCGTGAAGATTTTCACACTTCGATTTCATCCACAAAACACCAGCGCCAATCTTCACCCGGCTCAATCGATTGCATAATCGGATGTTTGGACCGGTGAAAATGTTTGGTGGCATGCTTGTTCTTCGATGAATCGCAGCATCCCACGTGGCCGCAGATCAGGCACAACCGCAAATGGACCCAGGTGTCGCCCATTTTCAGACATTCTTCACAGCCATTCGAGTTGGGTTTTACGTTTTTGATTTCCTTGACGTGCGGACACGCTTCTTGAGCTGCCATTGGTCCTCCATTTGGGCCTGATTCATTATTACCACACATGGCAAGGGTTCGCAGAATTTGACTGTGGCGCCGGGGCGGGACGCCGGCGCCACCCGGGAGCCAAATCACAACCTGCCATGCACTTGAGCAGAGAGATAAAATTATTAGTCTCTCAAACGCTTTAACCCGCTGACAAACGGGTTACCGCGTTCATAGAAACGGCATGGGCGGTGAACATCACGCGTAATTCCGATTCGAATACTGATGCCGATGGAGCCCGTGGGCCGAACTGCATCGCCGAGCCAAAGTTTTCCGCCCGCGCATAAATTTATGCCGTCATAGCGCTTATTGATGTCCATCGCCTGCGCGAGTCGGCCCGGGCCGCGCGTAAGATCATGTAATCGAGTTGTGCCGCGCCGCCGCTCCATGAATTTGACGCCCTCCAGAGGCTCAAGCGCACGGATCAAGACTCCCGCGCCCGTTCCCGCTTCCTCGCTCGAAACATTCATCATGAAGCAGGAGCCGTACGTGAAATATACATACGCGTGGCCATGTGGCAGAAATAGCGAGCGAATGCTGGGCGTCTCGCCGCGAAATGCGTGGCCCGCCTGATCGCCCACGGGATAGGCCTCGGTTTCAACAATGCGTCCAGAGAGGCGCACGCGCGGCAAATCGTGCACCAACGTTTTCCCAATTAAATAGGCGGCAAGGGTCAACGTATCGATGGGCAAATCCGAACGCCGCAATGGCGTTATGGATAGGGATTCTTCTCTTCGAGATTTCCGCATCAAATTAACTATGCTCGATTTTTTTGCTATGAGATTAGATTATTTTCTCACGCGTCATTCGAGCACAAGCAACAGGTCCTTGGCCTCAACCTTGTCGCCAACATTGGCCAGCTTTTTGGAAACCTTGCCGTCCACTGGCGCATAAACAGTAGATTGCATTTTCATGGCTTCCAACACCAGCAAGCGATCGCCCTTTTTCACTTTTTCTCCGACTTCCACCACAATGCTCGAAATCGCTCCCGGAATCGGCGATCCCACCTGCCCGGGAACGCTCGGATCGGCCTTCGGCCTGGTTTGCACCGTGGCCTGCAGCGCCTTGTCGCGAACGGTAACTTCACGCGGCTGGCCGTTGAGTTCAAAAAAGATGGTGCGCGTTCCGTCCGGGCGCGCGTCGCTGACGGAAAGAAGTTTTATGACCAGAATTTTTCCGGCTTCCAGTTCCACAGTAATTTCCTGGCCTTGCTGCAAGCCATAAAAAAACGGCGGGGTGGGCAACGCTTCCAGATTTCCATAGGCCGTGCGCGCGGCGGCAAATTTCAGGAACACGTCCGGGTACATCAAATAGCTCATCAAATCCGTGTCGGAAATTTTCTGTTCGACTTTTTTTTCTACAGTCGTCCTGGTCCATTCCAGATCAACGGGCTCGAGATGTTCGCCCGGCCTTCCCGTGGCAGGTTTCGCTCCACGCAGAATCACGGATTGGAGTTTTGGCGGCCACCCGCCTTCCGGTTCGCCCAGTGCCCCGGCAAACATTTCCACGACAGAATTCGGCAGCGTCAAATTATGATCCGGGCCCATCGACTCCAGATCTTTTACGGTCATATCGTGGCTGACCAGGAAAATCGCGCAGTCGCCAACAACTTTGCTGGATGGCGTGACCTTCACAATGTCCCCGAAAGCGAAATTCAATTCCGCATACGTGCGCGCGATTTCCTGCCAGCGCGCGCCGAGGCCCATGGATTCAGCCTGCTC
>DATAPT010000625.1:0-4010 GCA_036265065.1 Candidatus Acidiferrales bacterium
GATTTATCTTCTTGCTTCGCCTGCCGAGGTTCGCGCTTGCGGCTGAAATAATCTGGTTAGCCAATCGAAAATGGGGAGGAAAACGTTGAATCGGCCGGTGTCTTGCGCGTGATGCATCAGGTGATGCCGGGCGGCGGGACGCACCCACGTTGGCAGCCATCCGCCCATGTGTGAGCGCCAATGAATTTCTTCGAACGCGATGTAGTAGAGCGCGAAGCTTGCAAACACCCCCGCTGTCCAGACACTTTTAAATATCCATTGCAGCAGCAAAAATGGGATGGCGTTTGCAATGAAAAGCGCTACGACTCCCCACGGGTTGCTCGAAAAGTTTACGTAACGCGCGGCTTCCGGTGTGTGCAGCGTGGTGTGGTGCACCATATGCTGCTGGTAGAAGATGCCGTGTCCTGAGTGCAAAAGAAACCTGTGCAGGCAATATTCAAATCCGTTGGCGTAGAAAAAACCAAGCGCAAAACCAGCTGTGATCCCGATTGCTGTATGCGGGAAAAAATGGATTGAAATGTAAACGAGGACGGAACCGGACAGAATCGCGGCCAGCAGGTTATTTCTCTTGATTCTTAGACCTTGGGCTTTCCACTGGGCCCGGATGGCATCTTCGGAAATCATGGCAAAGCCAAGCTAACGCTTTCCTTGAATTGCCGCAAGCACGGAAGGTGCGGCTCTTTGTGGCATAGGCTTCAGCCTGTGCGGGGTTGGCTCATGCAAGATTTAATGCACCATAAAGGTCCGTCCATGCAAGGCCTAACCTCGCACAGACTGAAGCCTATGCCACTTAAGGCCTGTTTTTTTGTGGATGAGTCATGGTACAGTCTGCCAAGGAGACCTTCCTGTGAGACATTTCCGATGGGCGCTGTTGATTACCCTGGGCATTTTTCCGCTCGCCGCGAGCGCGCAACAAGCAGGCACGGATAAGCAGCTTACCGATGTTCAGAAATTGGGGCACCGTGTATTTGAGCAGCGTTGCGGCATCTGCCACGCGCCGGCAAGGGCGGGCTTTCAAATGTATGGGCCGCCGCTGTACAAAGATTTGGTCAATGGAAGCGAAGACGCGATCAAGGAAATCATTCGAAACGGATCGGCCAAAATGCCGGGATTCAAGCTTGGAATACCAGCGTCGGATATTGATGCGATTGTGGAATATTTGAAAACAGTTCCGAAGCCGCCGAAGAGCACGCAGACCACCGGCGGCGACATGGGCCCGCTCGACTAAGAAAAAGGAGAGCCTGCAATGAAACTTTTCCAAACTCGATCGATCGTAAATTTCGTGGGCCTTGGGCTCGGTTTACTCGCGCTCGGCATTGCGCTTCCCTCGCTGGGACATGCCGCTCCGGATGGCGCGCTGCTGGCTGGAAACGTGAAGTCCGCAGCGGGAGCGCGGATGAGCGGCGTGACGGTTTCCGCGAAAATGGACAACACGACGATCACGACTTCCGTGTCTACGGATGAAGAGGGCTCGTACTATTTTCCGTCGATGAACGGCGGGCATTATCAAGTGTGGGCGCAGGCCGATGGGTTTGAAATCGCGCGCGGCAGCGTGGACCTGACGACCACCAAGCATGAAGATTTTGTATTGAAGGAAACGAAAGACGTAGCGAAGCAGCTGACCGGCGACCAGATGCTCGCATCGCTGCCGGATCAGACGCCGGACGATCGCCGCCTGAAGCGTATATTCCGCAACGATTGTACGAGCTGCCACCAGCCGAATTATATTTTGCAGAACCAGTTCGATGAAAAGGGATGGACCGCGATTCTGGAAGTCATGAAGCGCGTGAACGTCGCCGGCGGCTATTCGGGGCCGAATAGCCCGATCGCCCCGCAAATTGATACGCATGAGAAGGAACTCGCCGCGTACCTTGCGCGGGCTCGCGGGCCGGAACCCAGCGCCATAACGAATTATAAATTGCGTCCACGCCCGACCGGAGACGCCGCGCGCGCTGTTTTCACGGAATACGATGTGGCGATGTTTGCCCCGAACGACGCACCTAAAACATACGCGTTGAACAATGGAAGCGATTGGTCGCTGGGGACGCCATCGTCTTTCTTCGGCAATCATGGTGTGCATGACGCCCAGGCGGACCTCGAAGGAAACATCTGGTTTTCCGTGAACGTCCCGAATCCGTATGCAAGCATCGGGCGCGTCGACGCGAAAACGGGCGAGACAAAATTCTTTCGCGTTGAAGGGCTGCACGGCATGGCTGCAAACGGGCACGGCGCAATGAGGGATGAACACGGGCACATCTGGTTCAACATTTCCGCGGGCGAGGACAAAGGTCCGGGACGCATGATTGAAGTCGATCCCGCCGCGCAGACTTTGCAGGTCTACACTCCGCCGAACACAATGGAAGGACCGACCACCGTCGCGGGAACCGTGGACGTGGACGGCAAAGGAAAAATCTGGGCCTCCACTTTTCACGGAGCTTCGCGGTTCGATCCCGTCACCAAACAATTTACGGAATACAAATCGCCTACATTTAAGAATGCGGATGGAATTGGAAATACTTACGGTTTGACGGCCGACGGCGAAGGCAACGGCTGGTGGGCAGAGATGAATCTCGACATGGTTGCGAAAACCGACCTCGAGACCGGTAAGGTTATGGAAATCAAAATTCCACCCGTGCCGGGAATCAGGGATATGTTTTCGGCGGAAGAGGCGAAAACCTACGACGCCGGCGGATCGACATGGAATTCCGCCACGCCCTGGGCCGAAGGTCCTCGCCGCATGGGAGCCGATAAACAAGGCCATGTGGTGTGGGTTTGCGACTGGTGGGGCGGAAGCCTTGCCAAGATCGATACGCAGACTTTGAAAGTAACGATGATTCCGCTTCCCCGGCCGGACGTACAAGAGCCATACCAGGCAGCGGTGGACAAGGAACACAACGTGTGGATCAATTTGATGAACTCGGACGAGGTCATCAAGTTCGATCCGAAGACTTCCAAGTGGACCGAATATCCGTTCCCGACATTGGGCGCGGAAACACGGTATATTTCCTTGCTGGAGCGCAACGGCAAAATGGAAATTATATTGCCGTATTCGCGGGCGCGAAGAGTTGCGCGGATGACTGTGCGCACAAAGGAAGAAATTCAGGCGCTAAAACAGCAGGTGCAGCAGCAGGAACAGGCGCGCGCGCAGTAAATTGAGATTAAACTGAAATTTAAATCAGACACTATATTTTTGCCTGAAGAAAAATTCGGGCGGGACTTTTTTGCCTTCAATTTATAACTTCGCTTATGCCGATTCATTCATATTGACACGGAATAAGAGGTGGTGTACGGTCCAGCGCAAGGGCAGTTCATTTTCAAATCGAACATCCTTGTGCGAGGTGAGTGATGGCCACTTTTTCTGCTGTCAGGCTCGTGTTCGGCAAGAATCCTGTTTGTCCCAACATTACATGTGACAATAGCACCGACGGAAAATTCCGGTCGAAAAAATGGATTTTCCTTGCGGGGATTGTTTTATTTTCATCGCTGGCCGTTGCGCAGAATTCACCACAAGTTACCGGAGTCGATCCGGCATTGGGGAAGGTGAACGATACCATTACAGTCAACGGAAGCAACGTAGGAAAGGAGTCCGTTTCGGCCGTTTATCTCTCTGACGACAAGAATGATTACAAATCAACGATCGTCGAACAGAGCAGCGACAAAATCACAATGAAAGTGCCACAAGTAAAAGCCGGAAGTTATAACATTTCCCTGCAAGTGGGCGACAAACTTTTCATCAAGCCCGTGAAATTCAAAGTGGAAGAATAGAAAAACAGACCAGCGCATCTGCACGATTGCGAACGGAAATCCGCCCAATCAACCGCGAATCTAAATCATAGAGGAACGGAAAGAGCGATGCGCGCCTCCTCGAAAGTGGATCCGTGAATTTGCCCGATGGCGTCCACTTACATGCGTTTAGTCTGCATGGGTTTTCCGTCCAGGCGATCTTTCAGGCAATCCGCCATTTGCGTCCCCCTGCCATAACCACGTAAGGAATTTTAATTTTTTCGCCA
>DATAPT010000626.1:0-2321 GCA_036265065.1 Candidatus Acidiferrales bacterium
TGCCCGCCGGAAAGCGTGATCCCGCGCTCGCCCACCATGGTGTCGAACTGCGCCGGAAATTCGCTGATTTCGGCAAGAATGCTTGCGACGTCGGCGGCTTCGCGAATTTCTTCGTCCGTAGCGCTGTCCACGCCGAAGGCAACGTTTTCGCGCAGCGTTTCGCTGAACAGAAACGTGTCCTGCGGCACATATCCCACGGCGCGGCGCAGCGTTTCGAGGGGCCATTCGCGGATCGGGCGGCCATCCACAAAAAGCGTGCCCTCAGGCGCTTCCCACAAACGCGCGATCAGCGCCGCAAGCGTCGATTTTCCGCTTCCCGTCGGTCCGACAATGGCAAGGATCGATCCGGCAGGAACATGCAGGGAAATGTTTTCAAGCACGGGTTTGTTCGGCGCGCCGTTGCCGTTCGCTTTGATCCCATCGACGTCGCTGCGCACGGTCGGATAAGTGAAAGTCAAATTCCGGAAATCGATCTCGCCCTGGATTTCCTGCGTGTTCTGTTTCGCTATGGAATCGTTAATCTTCGGCTCGGAATCGAGAATATAATTCAGGCGTCCCATTGATGCGCCGCCACGCTGAAAAATATTGGTGACGAATCCAAGCGCGATCATCGGAAAAATCAGCCGCGTCATGAACGTGTAAAACGCGATCAACTCGCCGAGCGTAATGCGGTCCAGCACCACGAGGCGGCCACCCTGCCACAAGACCAGGATAAACGTCAGCCCAAAAAGCATCTGAAGCAAGGGCATGAACATGCTCCAGAAATAAATCAAGCGAAGGTTGCGGTTGATGTATTCCTTGTTAGGCGCGTCGAATCCGCGAATTTCCGCTTCCTCTTGCCCGTACGCGCGCACCACGCGCACGCCAGCCAGATTTTCCTGGGCCTTGGCGGAAAGCACGGCGAGCGAGGCCTGAATTTTTCCGTACATTGCGTGAATCTGCCGCCCGAAGAGCCACACGGTAACGGCGACTACCGGCACAGGCAGCAAAACGTAAATGCTCAGCGTCGTCGAAATCCAGAACATCAGGATCACGGCGAGGATCATGGTCGCCATGGTGTTGGCCGTGTACATGATTCCGGGGCCGAGGACCATGCGCACGGCGTTCAAATCGTTGGTGCAACGCGACATTAGTTCGCCCGTGCGGTTGCGCACGTAAAATTCCGGCTCCATTTGCACGAGCTTCGATAGAAGATCGTTGCGCAGATCGAACTCGATATCGCGCGACAATCCGATCAAAATTTGCCGCGTCCAATAGGAGAAGACTCCTTGCGCGGTGCAAATCGCCACAAGCGCGATGCAAAACACCGCGAGCGTGTGCGGGTCTTTTGGATGGTAGTAGGGAAGCAGCGGGCCTAAAGTAATTTGCGTGAGGCGCCCTAACTGCGCCAGCGGCGTCTCGGCGCCCTTGATGCAATCCGTGATCACGCCAAGAATCAGCGGAAGCAAGGTTCCGGTAATCCCCATGCCCGCCTGCGTGATCAAGCCGATCACAACTTCCGTCTTGTGCCGCATCACGTACGGGTACAAACGGGAAAGGTGCGCCCATCCGGAGACGCGCTTCGACGCAGTCTTCGGTTCGGATACGGAGATGGTATTGGCCGCAGTGCTCATTTCAGAATGGATTCGGGAGCTTCGAGCGATGGTACTTCGCCCAGGTACCTTTCATGAGACTTGTCGAACGACTGATAGCGTTTCGTATTTTTATTCCAGCGTACATTATAAGTAGGCTGCTTTTCTTGGGAAGCCTCGTCTTGACTGGTGTTCTCAACGCCAAAATTTGTGGCCGGCGTGAAACTCATTTCCAGCCCCAGCTGCGGGTCTTTTCTATACGCCAAATGCCATCCCGTTATCCGTGTCTTGGGCGAGCCACCCAGGTAACCATTCGGGTTCTTCAAATGCTCGTCGCAAAGCAAAATTTGAGACCACTTGCCGTTATTTTTCTCCAGCACCGCAGCCCGCATAATATATACGGGAGAAGAACTTGCCATTTCCCGGTCCGCCGGCCCCGCACCAGCAATGCGATTGACCACCAGCAATTGTTCACGGCCGTTCAGCGCCAGATCTCCCTGCGCCAATATTTCAGACTGCTTGCCAAGGGAGGCTTCGGCAACCCTCTGGGCCTCTTCCGCCAGCTTGTCGCTCGCGGAGGCCGCCTTTCCCGTGTCAGATGGCTGCTGTTGAGCCGTTTGGCAGCCTGCCAAACACAACGCCATGAACCAGGGCAGAATGCGCACAGCAGCGCGAAGTCTATAATTTTTCATCGTGGATCGGTGCACTATAAGCTTGGAAAAGCCAGCGTAATTTCTACCACGCGCCCGG
>DATAPT010000627.1:0-1947 GCA_036265065.1 Candidatus Acidiferrales bacterium
TGTGGATCTCGGTGCCGCTCTTCATGGTCAAATAGGAGGGACATTGCTCAACCGGATAAGGTGTGCCATCCGGTTTGCTGTGATGGATCAGATTGTGAATGTTCTTGCCCAACATCTCCTCGGATTTGGCGAAGCCAAGAATTCGCAAGCAGGAAAGATTGCTGAAAGTACATCGCCCATCGAGATCGATTCCGTAGATGGCCTCAGCTGTAGAATCGAGAAGAAGTTGCAATTGCGCTTCGCGGTCTCGCAGCATTTGCTCGGCGTTCGTGCGCACTCTGACTTCGGTCTCGAGATCCGACTCGCGTTTTTCAATTTCGCCCAGCATTTCATTGAAGCCGTCCACCAGTAAACCCAGCTCATCGTCTGCGTATTTTCGCGAACGGATTCCGTAATTTCTTCCCAGGGAAACTTCCCTGGTGGTCCGGACGAGATCAAAAATTGGCTTGCAGATAATGCGCTTTAGAAAAATCGCCACGAAAAATGCCGCTGCGGAACACACTACCGTCAGAATCAGGACAAAAAATCCAAGACGGCGCTCTCGCGATTCCAGCTCTCCGAAATCCGATTCGACGTATACGTAACCGATCACCTCTTCGTCGAAAATGATGGGTTGGCAGACGGTCACGCGCCCGGACTCCATATTTGTACCGACTACGGGCGGACGACCGGGAAGGAGTTCGCCCGACAACGGAAATTCGCGGCGATAAGAGGCAATCGGCGTCCCATCGCTCCGAAAAACCCTCGAGGCCACAATTTGGGGTTTGATCCGGAGCGTGCTCAAGACAATGTCCGCGCTCTTGGGATCATGGTAGGTAATGGCCGCGGCAACGTTGGAACCGGTAATGTTCGCCAGAATTTTAAGTTGTTCCGCGAGATTCTGGCGAAATGTAAATAGGTCATAACTAAAAAAAGATAAGCTGGCAATCAGCAAGGAAGCGCTGCTGGTGGCCATCATCGTCAGGACCAATTTCCGCCCGAGGGGCGATTGAAGAAAAACTTTCATCACGGACCTTCCACAGCGCGTTCGTTGGTGACGACGCGCGCGACGACCAGCAAGCGTGAACTGACCTTCAGTCCGGCGGAATCCGTCGTTTTCGGATCGATTTCCAAAGTAACGGTTCCGTCTTTCTGAAGCAGATTGACCATTCCTCCCAGAGAAAGAAAAAGGTCCGCCTGACCGACTGTCAGTACTCGGGAACCCGCAAGGCTATGGAGAATGGGAAGGATGCGCCCTTTGTCCGTAAATCCAATAAACAAGACATTGCAAGTCCTGAATTCGTTTGCGGAACGTGGATTCATGGCCTCGATTCGCCTGCCATTGGCTTTCTTTCCCACGATGGCACGTTCCAGGGCGGCGCTGGTTCGATCATCTCCGATGACGCAGATAATGGCAGGATCATCGGCGCTGTGGAATGCATCGGGCGGCCACTCCACGAACTTGGCGAAATTATAGAGATAAGCCGCTTTTACCTGGCTCACTTCGGCTGTCTGCGCCTGAATGGTATTCCGAGTTAACACGGCGCCGAACAACACCAGGCAACTCACCGCGCACAACGAAAGTCCGCCTGGAAATCCGCGGCGTTCTGTCGATCTGGAGATTTTTTCGTTTGTCCGCGCCCGGTTTTCCATTTTGTTCCGTTGGAACCGCCTTGATTGCCATCGTTCCCGGCCGTCAATAAAAGTGAAACGCGCGAGTAATCTGGATTCGGAAATCAACGCCATTCTGCCGCAAAGCCGGATCTTCGATTTCCGGGCCCACAGGGTCGCTGTACTTTTGGTTAAACAAGTTGTAGATACTTGCGTTCACGTGAAAACCGCCGCCGAAGTCACGAGTGGTCGCCGTCACGTTGGCAACTGCGTATCGATTCACGCTGGTTCCGATGAAAGTTTTTCTCGGGCCCGTGTACTGAGCTTCGACGCCAATCGAAAATCTATGCTGCCAGA
>DATAPT010000628.1:0-2070 GCA_036265065.1 Candidatus Acidiferrales bacterium
CTCGCGTGAACTTCTGTCGAGACATTCCCATGCCCCTGTCCTCCATTCGCTGAGTATTGTCTCTTAACTGGTTGTCTCACGAATGGGGACAAGTCCAATTCTTCGCTTCGCTCGGAATGACAGCAACTGTGATTTTTTGCGGCCTGGCTAGCCAGTTCTATCGCTATTCGCCCTTCGGCGGAGCGCTGGTATTCACTCCGCCCGGACCTTTGCTGTCGGGAGGCGTCCATCCATCGTTCGACGGACCATTCTGGAAAAAATATCCATCTTTGCTGTAAGGTCCCTTCGCATACATGGCGTTCGCCTGGCCGAAAATTTTTCCGGCTCTCAGTGTGTCGTCATGAACTTTCTGGACCAGTTGATGGTAACGGTCATCGGTTTGTGAGAATCCCGAAAACGAACTGAGGTCATTGTTTCCAATAATCACCACGTCGATGCCTGGCACGGAGGCGATGTCATAGGCATTCGCAACTCCGGTGGGCGTTTCGATCATGATCACCACCAGCATGTTGTCATTGATGGTCTGGCGATAATTAATCCCGTTGATGCCCCACAGGCTAGCGGCCTGTCCCGCGCCTGCGCTCCGCCGCCCCGTCGGTGGATACCGCGACCACTTCGCCGCCTCCCGCGCCCTGTCCACATCGTCGACCGTCGGAACAATCACGCCGAGCGCGCCGATATCGGTCGTGTGCTGGATGTGCCATTCCTGAGCGTCCGGCAAACGAATCATGGGAGTCGCGCCCGCATGCGGACACGCGGCGATCATTTTTTCGATGTCCTTAAACTCCAGCGTGCTGTGCTGCATTTCAAACCAGGTGAAGTCGTAGTGCTTCGCTTTCTCGCAATATCCATCCACGTCAAATGTCGATTGCGTGAAGCTGAAAACCTGCTTGCCATCCAGGAGTTTTTGTTTTGCTGTGTTATAGAGCGCAGCTTTCGTCGCGGCCGGAAGAGGATTCTGCGGTTGTGCCAAGGCCAGCACGCTCCACAGCGCGATAGCGCAAAACGAAATAACGGCCATTCCACGGAATAGCAATCTCATTGACTTGCCGCCTTTCAATTTTCTAAAAATTTGCCGATGGGGTCGGATCCGAACCAACTATATATCACGACTCTGGCGTCCATTCCATCGCACAGGAACGGGCGCTAAGAACGGCGGAGTTGTCCTACATTTCCGCAATCCGTGCCACGTGACAGGGAAGGCCCCTGCAATTTTTTTTTGCAATTGAGAATTTGCGAGGCTGCGCGAAGGCTTCTTCAACGCTATAATCGGAATTGACCTCGTGGCTTCCCAACGGCAAAAGCAAAAAAAGAAAAGAGCGAGCACTGCAAGCGTTTCCAGCGGAGTGCGATTAATCGCCGTCTTTAAACTTTTCAAGGGCCTCGTTCTGCTTGCGGTAGGCATCGGCGCGATCAAGTTGCTCCACAAGGACGTGGCAATCGAAGTGGATCACTGGGCTGATATTTTCCGCGTCGATCCCAATAATCGCTACTTCCAGCGTCTGCTGGCAAGATTTTCGATCCTGAATCCCAGGAAACTGAAAGAATTGAGCGCCGGCACCTTCTTTTACTCCGCGCTGCTGCTCACCGAGGGCACCGGCTTGTTGCTTGGCAAGCGTTGGGCAGAATACTTCACGATAATCGCAACCTCCTCCTTTATTCCCCTCGAAATCTATGAAGTCACAAGGCGCATGAGCGCGGCAAGCGCGATCGTACTGATATTGAATATGGCCGTGGTGATTTATCTGATCTTCGAACTCTTCAGAAAGCGCGGAAACAATTCAGCTTGAGCGAAGATGTTGTAGCCCGCCTCTTCAGAGGCGGGGGTTTAGATTACACACGTCGACCCTGGGGCGGGGAATCAAAACCCCCGCCTCTGAAGAGGCGGGCTACAGCAGACCTGGCCACAATTTGAGGATGTCAACAGAGCCACGAAGGGTCAAAGCTCGGGTTGGAGGCTGGCAGCAGTGTTCTGTGATTCCAGGATGGCTTGCGCCGCTTTATCCCGCATGGACCGGACTTTGTCATTCATAGGCCCGTTCGGTTCGAGCTTCAGGTACACGTCCAGGT
>DATAPT010000629.1:0-5344 GCA_036265065.1 Candidatus Acidiferrales bacterium
AAGAGTAAACCGATCCCGCTCCACAAAAAGGCTTTGAAGGAATCCGATTTGGCCTCGCTTCTTCGCCTTAACCATCCACAGCGTCGCCCGCCCCAACTCTCTCCGGTTTTCTCCTCTTTACTCTGTGCCCTCTGTGTTAAAGCTTTATCCGTAGTTTTTCCGCCACAAGATTCCCCAATTCATCGCCATAGCTACGACGCAGCTCGCGTTGCGACCCTGTCCCTCGTCTGCCATAATGTTTTGCTGGGTTGGATCCGTTTTCCGACAAGACTGCGTCAAAAACGGTAGCGTGACTACGTTGACGGGTCACCAGTCACTAGTCACCAATCACCAGTCACGAATTCGAGTCACGAATCACGATTCACAAATCACGATTCACAGGGGCACTCTTGCCAAGCGGTAACGACATTCGCAGCACGTTCCTGAAATTCTTCGCCGAGCGCGGCCACCGCATCGTGCGCAGTTCGTCGCTCGTCCCGACGAACGATCCCACGCTCCTCTTCACCAACGCCGGCATGAACCAATTTAAAGATGTTTTCCTCGGCCTCGAGCAGCGCGATTACACGCGCGCCACCACTTCCCAGAAATGCGTTCGCGCCGGCGGCAAGCACAACGACCTCGAAAACGTGGGCTTCACCAACCGCCACCACACGTTTTTTGAAATGCTCGGCAATTTTTCTTTCGGCGATTATTTCAAAAAAGACGCTATCGCCTACGCCTGGGAATTGATCACCTCGCCAAAGTGGTTTTGCATTTCGGTGGAAAAGTTGACCTTCACCGTGTTCGGCGGCGCGGAAGTCGCTCCGGGAAAAGTTCTGGGCGTCGATGAAGAAGCGCGCGACCTGTGGATCAGCGTCGGCGCGCCGCCGGGCAGCGTAGTTCCCGTCCCCGGCCTGAAAGAAAATTTCTGGGCCATGGGAGACACCGGCCCGTGCGGCCCATGCAGCGAAATTCATTACGACATGGGCCCTGCCGCATCCGACAAAGGCCACACCGATTGCCAATTCGGCTGCGAATGCGGCCGCTACGTAGAAATCTGGAATTTAGTTTTCATGCAGTTCAATCGCGACGCTTCGGGCACTGTTGAACCCCTGCCCAAGCCTTCCATCGACACAGGCGCAGGCCTCGAGCGCCTCGCCGCCGTCCTGCAAGGAAAAATCAGCAATTTCGATACGGATCTGTTTGTGCCGCTCATTCAGCGTGCCGGCGAACTCATTGGAATTCGCCCGGGAGCATCCGCGCAAAGCGACGCTTCCCTGCGCATCATTGCCGATCACGCGCGCGCTTCTACGTTTCTAATATCGGATGGAGTCGTGCCCTCAAACGAAGGTCGCGGCTACGTTCTGCGAAAAATCATTCGCCGAGGCATACGCCACGGGCGTTTTCACGGCGCGAATGAGCCATTCATGTCAGAAATGACGCGCGCAGTTCACGCCGAGATGCGCGGAGCATATCCAGAACTCGACGATTCCATTGAAAGAGTCTCAAAAATTGTTTTGGCGGAAGAAACACGATTCGCTCGGACGCTAGCCATCGGCCTAAAAAAACTGGACGACGACCTGGGAGCAACGAGCTCCACTTATGAAGGGAGCAAGGCCTTCAAACTGTACGACACCTACGGCCTTCCACTCGATTTCATCACGGATGCAGTTCGCGATTTAAAACTGACATTTGACGAAGCGGGTTTTCAACGCGCCATGCAAGAGCAGCGCACGCGTGCTCGCGCATCATGGAAAGGCGGCCACAAAGACGTCGCCAATCCCGTCTATGCTAAGCTCGCGGAACGATTCAAAACCGAGCCAGATTTCTATTTCAGCACGTCAGCAAAAAATTGCCGCATCGAAGCCATCGTCACCAAAGACGGCCTCGTCAACGAATTGCCAGCCGGCGCCGAAGGCGAAATCGTCCTCGACCGCACCGTCTTCTACTCCGAGTCCGGCGGACAAGTGTCAGACATCGGCACGCTCTGGAACAACGAGCACACCATGCAGCTGGGCGAAGTGCGCGGCGCGTACTACCCAGTTTCCGGCCTGATCGCGCATCGCGTTGTCGCAAAAGAAAAGCTCGCCGTAGGCGACCTCATCGCCGGCGAAGCCGACGCCGCGCGCCGCGCGCACATCAAGCGCAACCACACCGGCACGCACTTGATGCACGCCGCGCTACGAAATATTCTGGGCACGCACGTAAAGCAAGCCGGTTCGCTCGTCGAGCCTTCCCGCCTGCGTTTCGATTTCTCGCACTTCGCAGCCATCGATCCCGCGGAATTGCGCGACATCGAGCAGCAAGTGAACGAAGAAATTTTGCTCAACAACGAAATACAGACGAACGTCACCACGATTGACGACGCTCTCGCTTCCGGCGCCCTCGCGTTTTTCGGCGACCGCTACCCCGAACAAAACGTCCGCGTCGTAACCATTCCTGACGCTTCGGCTCCGCGCGGTTTCTACAGCAAGGAGCTTTGCGGCGGCACGCACGTCACCCGCACAGGCGACATCGGCGTCTTCAAAATCGTGGTCGAACAATCCGCTGCCGCCGGAGTCCGCCGCATCGAAGCCATCACCGGCGCAGCCGCCCTGGCCGACTATCAGCGCGCGCAGCAACTTTTACGTGACGTGTCCGCCCGCATGGCCGTAACCGACGAAAACCTGATCGCCGCCATCGAGCGCATGGAGCAAACCGAAAAACAGCTCGAAAAGCAGCTGGAAACCCTGAAACGCAAAGGCGCGCTATCCAAGCTCGACGATTTGGTGGCCCAGGCCCGCGAAGTAAAGGGCGTCAAAGTCATCTCCGCCCAGCTCGACGGGGTAGACCGCGATACCATGCGCCAGGTCGTGGATAGCCTCCGCCAGAAGCTCGGCTCCGGGGTCGTCGTGCTGGGCACGATTGAGGACGGAAAAGTGGCCTTGCTGGCTGGTATCACCAAAGACCTCATCCCTAAGTTACACGCAGGAAAGATCATACAGGCCACTGCCAAGCAAGTCGGCGGATCCGGCGGCGGCCGCCCAGACCTGGCAGAGGCTGGCGGAAAAGACACAACTGGCCTAAAATTGGCCCTTGACCTTGTATACCAGCTTATTGACCAATTGTTATAATCCCGTTCGCAGAGCCAGGAACGTCCAGGGCGATCTACCCTCTCCCTGTCGCGGTTCTTGGTCTGTCTCAATAGGAACGGAATCGCACTGCCTTCCCAGAACTTTATGCGTGGGCTATCCAATTCGGTGGCTATACTCTTGGGAGCGCTTGCCTTGTGGGCTATTCCCGCACGAGGCCAGATTGTTTCTTATACGGACGTGAGCGGCAAACGGGTCTTTGTCAACGCGGAACCTGCTCCCGTTGCTCACACGTCCAAAGCGCCCCTTTTGAAGACAGCCGCCAACGGATTTACCCTGCGCACAACCCAGCCCTCTTTCGGAGCTACTTCGGATATGCCTGCGTTTGACCAGGCCAATCGGGAGAAGATCACCGAAATGATTCGAGAAGTTTCAGCGCGTTACCGTGTGGACCCGGCACTCGTTCGAGCCGTGATCCAAACGGAATCGAACTGGAACTCCAACGCCGTTTCTCGAGTCGGGGCGCAGGGCCTTATGCAACTGGTTCCGGGGACAGCGCAGCAGTTGGGCGTTAGTAACGCGTTCGACCCAAAGCAGAATCTTGACGGTGGAGTTCGCTATCTACATTCGCTTCTGGAGCGGTCTAATGGCGATCTCGATAAGGCCTTGGCTGCATACAACGCAGGGCCGGGGGCCGTGGATCGTGCAGGGGGCATTCCCAGGTACCGGGAGACGCGAAATTACGTTCAAAAAGTTACCGATTCCTACTACCGTCCAGGATCCGACCGGCTACCCCGTGCCTTTGAACAACAGCGGCCTATTTATCGCACGGTGCAGGAAAACGGACGGGTCGTTTTTACGAACGAGTGAGGCAGACAGTGCGGCATAAAGCCGCTAAATTCCGGCCAATTCTGCGCGTAGTTTTCGCGTCCGCCCTCGTTTTGTGCCTTTTTCCCCTTTTTCCACGATTGAATTCACAATCGACCGCTTTCGCCGACGAAAATTCCGAATCCCGTCGCGATGCCGCAAACGCTCAATTCGATCGCGCTGAAAAAGCGCGCCTGGCGCTGGAGGCTCGTCCGGAAGGTGCGCGCTCGCTCAAGGATTACACCGCAGTGGTGATCGAATACCAGCGCGTATACCTGACGACTTCGCATGCTGAAAATGTTCCCGCTTCCCTGAACGAAGTCGCCGAACTTTTCCGCACGATGGGCGATCTATTCGATGCGAAATATTATCAACGGTCCATTGATTCTTATCAGTTTCTCGTAAAACAGTATCCGACAAGCAAATTCCGCGAAGATGCGCTGCTGTCCATTGCGCATATCCAGCAGGATGATTTGCACGATTCCGCGGCGGCGCAAAAATCGTATGAAGATTTCTTGTCGGCGCATCCTCGCTCGCCGCACGCGGCGGAAGTTCGCGCGAGCATCGACAAGATGAATTCCGCCAGCGCGGCTGCGGCCAAGTCGGCGCAGCCTGCTCCGCCCTCGAATACCCGCGCGGACCGGATGAATCTCAAAAATGTTTCCGCCGAGAAAGTTCCGCCCACTACGGACACGAAACCCGGTTCGCCCGAAGATAATTCCGGAGAGAATTCTTCGCGTCCCGAAGTTTCGCGCATTCGCACCTGGAATGCCGACACCTACACGCGCATCGTGATTGATGTCGGATCGAAAGTGAAATATCAGGCCGCGCGCATTTCCGGCCCGGACCGCATTTATTTTGACATCGAGGGCGCAAAAATAAATTCCGCGCTGATGCGCAAGTCGATTGACGTGGAAAGCCCATTCCTGAAAACGGTGCGCGTCGCGCAGTATCAAACCAGCGTCGCGCGCGTCGTGCTGGAAATTAATCACGTCGCGGATTTCTCCGTCTTCCTACTGCCTGATCCGTACCGCCTGGTCGTGGATGTGTATGGCACGTCTGCCGCTGCCGAAGCGGCCGCTCGGGAGTCCACTCCCGCTGCCGGCCCTGCGGGCATGGAATCCGCGGCGGCGGCAAAATCCGACAAACCTTTGGCAACAGGATCTTCGCCCAGGCCGCCAGTGAAACTCGCGGATAAGGCGAATGCAAAATCGCCATTCGTTCCGCCGCCGGATGCTCCGGTCATGCAGGCTGCGCCCAAATATAATTCGTCAACGACTGCATCGACACCTTCGACTAGTGCATCGGCCAGCAATACAGCTGACACGCAAACGACTGCGCGGAAAACTGCAAACACGCCGACGAAGTCCGCGCAGAAATCAACCGCTGCCAATTCGGCAAAAATATTAAAAGCCGATCCGGACACG
>DATAPT010000630.1:0-1937 GCA_036265065.1 Candidatus Acidiferrales bacterium
GCAGGTTTTGATCTGGCGGGAATCGCCCCTGTTGAGGAATTTTCCGAGCTGAAATATTTCCCCGAATGGATCGCCGCCGGCCGCGCTGGCGAAATGAAATATTTGGAATCGCGAAATGATGCCGGCGAACTGCGGCGCGCTTCATTGACTTCTGTCTTCCCATGGGCACGGAGCGTCATCGTATGCGCGATTAATTACAACACGGCTCATCCCTATTCGACTGAGGTCCACGACCCGACTCGTGGCTGGATCTCCCGCTATGCCTGGAGCCGCGAGGACTATCACGATGCCGTGCTGCGCCGCCTGCGAGAAGTTGAATCAGAGTTGAAGGAATCGTGCGGCCATGAAAGTCCGATTGAAACGCGCGCCTACGTCGATACCGGACCAGTCGTCGAAAGAGTTTATGCAAAATACGCGGGAGTAGGCTGGTTGGGAAAGAACACGTGTCTCATCAATCAGAAGATTGGGTCATGGCTTTTTTTGGGCGTCATTGTCACGTCGGTAGAGTTAACGCCTGACGTTCCCGCGCCCGACCGCTGCGGAACCTGCACTCGATGTATTGAAGCGTGTCCTACTCAGGCATTGGTTGCGCCTTATGAGCTCGATTCCAACAAATGCATTTCGTATCTGACCATCGAGAAGCGCGGCGCAATTCCGGAAGAACTTCGCGAGGGCATGGGACACCAGGTGTTCGGCTGCGACATTTGCCAGGATGTTTGTCCCTGGAACCGAAGAGCTCCCGCCAGTCACCAAGCTGAGTTTCAACCTCGTGAGGGACTGGTGAATCCGGCGTTGGCATGGCTGGCCGAGGGTTCGGAAGAGGAATTCCGCGCGAAGTTTCGGGGCTCACCAGTAAAACGCACCAAGCACTCCGGCCTACGAAGAAACGCACTCATCGCAATCGGCAACAGCGCGGATCGCTCATTGATTCGAGTCGTCGAGCGCGCAATACAGGATTCCGACCCTGTGATATCCGAGGCTGCGCGTTGGGCAAAGCGGCGTCTTCAAGGCTAACAATCCCCCACTCTCAACCAGATTCCAGTTGACGGCCTGCATCCCGTCACGTAGGCTTTCGCCGTTTGAATCCGTCCTTCGCGTCAGTCTTTTTAACAAGGAGAAACATGGTTCCCATTCACGCGTTGTGGCTACCCATCCTGCTCTCGGCAGTAATTGTCTTTGTGGCGAGTTCCATCATTCACATGCTACTTCCCGTCCACAAGAGCGACTATCGCAAGCTGCCCGATGAAGATAAAATACTCGACACCTTGCGAGCAGTTGGAGTGACTCCGGGCCGCGAATATCGCTTCCCTTTCTGCAAACCGAAAGAGATGAAGTCGCCTGAAGCGATTGAAAAATTTAAACGCGGACCAGTAGGCCTGCTCGTGATCATGCCGAGTGGAGTGCCGAAAATCGGAAAGTTTCTCGGGCAGTGGTTTCTTTATTGTGTAGTGGTGAGCATCTTCACCGCTTATCTCACCGGCCGGACGCGCACGCCGGGCACTGAATATCTGGAGATTTTCCGGGTCGCTGGTGCAACCGCTTTTATTGGATACTCGCTGGCGCTGCTGCAAAACGCGATCTGGAGAGGCGAGACCTGTGGCGTAACTCTGAAACACGTGCTAGACGGCTTCATTTACGCTTTACTGACGGCGGGAACATTTGGGTGGCTTTGGCCCAGGTAGCGCCCAGCGAGAATTCCCGGCGTTTATAGGAATGGAAGATAGGCAGGAACGCTGCGCTTGTACGCATAAAAGTCTTTCCCGAAGCGCGAAGCCAGCAGGCGCTCCTCGGTGCGGACCCGAATTTCCGTTCCTGTAACGAACAACAGCAACGCTGCAAGAAACAGCTGCCAAGTCGAGACCATAACCGCGATGGCGCATAAAACCAGCAACATGGACGTATAGATTGGATTCCGAACCAGAGCATACGGCCCTGAT
>DATAPT010000631.1:0-2562 GCA_036265065.1 Candidatus Acidiferrales bacterium
GTGATTCATGAGTCGTGAAGCGCCTGGTGCTTTCTTCAACAATCTCAAATCAAGCTATCTCAAAAATGGCTCCCCTTAAGCGAGTGGCAGGACTTCAGGGGCTAAAGCCCTTGATTTTCATGGCCCGAGACGTCGTGGCTCAAGCCACTACGGAAAAACTCGCGCCATGTCATTCCGAAGGGCGGTGTTTGCCCGAGGAATCTGCTGTTTCTTGGAAGCCGAGGAGAAAAGCAGATCCCTCGCTTTGTTCGGGATGACAAAAAGTATTTTTTCCGCAGCCTTTGAATCCGCGACCCACAGTGAATATAAATAAGATAACGTTATTTTACATTTCCAATTTCAAATCTTTAAATCTCAAATTTGAAAATATGAAATCTCAAATCTGAAATTTCAAATCACCGATCAAACGCGACAATCCACAAATCAAAAGCTAAATTCCACGAATCAAACCCGGCAAACTACGAGTCATAAATCACGAATTACCATTCACGATTCACGAATCACAAGCCCGTGCCTTCCTAATCGCGCTGCGCGGTTCGCTGGCGCATCAGCCGTGCGGCGGCTGTGCGCAGTGTGTCGGCAACATTTTTGCTTGTGGATAGAAGCTTGACGTCTCCGGCCTTGATCATGGGAAGCAGGTGCAGCGTGACTTCGAGGGGCGATTTGGGGTTGAAGATCAGGGCGCGAAGGATGACATAATTTTTTCGAAATTTGCGATTGTTGGAGATCAGGCGAAGAGTCTCTTCGCTGAGCGTGGTCATCTTTGAAAACGACTCCACTTCCTGCTCGGACAATTGAGGAGATTGCAGCACGGCTCGCTGCACAACCTTGCACGGATCGCGAATGAGCAGGACACGCTCGTCGCGTCCTCCCTTGAGCGCGAGTTGCACGCGCTCCACGACGCGCAGGCGCGAAAGTTTTTGCAGCATCGTTTCGCGCTTTGCGCTGTCCGGCTCCGCTTCTTCCGCCGCCTCCGCAAACGCGCTGATGGGTTCCAGATCTGTGCGCTGCAGTTCCTGCAACTGCCCGCGCTGATCGACGTTAATTACGGAGGATGCGATCAATTCCTCAACCAGGTGCGGCGAAGTGCTCAGCCGGTCCAGGTCCTCGAACAGATCTTGGACGCCCGTCACGGAGAGGTAGCGAATGACAGGCCGAAGCACTTCGATGGGGCAAGTGGAATTTTGAGCGAGCGCGTCGGCCACTCCCGGCCTGCGCGAAAATTCAGCGGCGCAATAGGCAAACATTTCAGGCGCTGCGTTGAGCCGCGCGATGGCCGTTAACACATTTTGCAATGTCTGCGTCAGCAGAACGTCCGCGGATTTGTCGCGTATGGCGGGATCTGAATCGGCGGCTAAAATACAGAGGGTTTCGATGCGATCAGTCGGTTCAAGCGTGGCCGCTTCATCGCAAATCGCCAGCTTCCGTTCCAGAGTTGTGCGGCCCGACCGAATTTCGTCGCTCAGGACTTCGTTAATTTCCGCCTCCGGTGGTTTCTTTTAAGGAATCCCGCGTTAGTGTGATTTTGGCGGAATGGCCTGAAGCGCCAATCGGGGGAATCGGTTTTCCATTCAACTCAAGATGCAATGCCCCGGCATCTTTTGCGGAAATCTGGAATTGGTCGGCGGCAGAAAAGAACTGATTTTCACCGGCCTTAATGGTCCCTTGATAAACGACATCTTTATCCGCTGTAATCATGATCCTGGTTTTCTTGGCCGCTTCGACTTTCAATTCAAAGCGGTCCGCAACCGGCGAAGCTGGCGTCGCGCTCGAACCTGCGTCAGAAGCCGCACTCACCGTGCCGGGAGCGCTGGCCGAAGCCGCTGCAGCCGCATCGGAAGCTGTGCCCGGAATGGCCAGCTCTGGCGGAATCTGCGAGGCGTCATGCTTGATTGCTGCGGTTGATTCAGTATTGAGCGCCGGCGGTTGCGCCGCGTGTCGCGCAGCGCGCCATGCAATTAGGCGGCGGACGCCAAACCAGCTCCCAGCAAGCAGGGCAAGAATAACTAAAACGGAGACTCCCCAAGCGAGCCACGGCTGGTCAGGAGTAACGGTGGGGGGGCTTCCAGTCCATACCGGAACTGTTGGGCGATCGCCAATTGCCAGTGCGTATTCCGCGACAATGTTTTCTTCGTCAAGCCCAAGGTAACGGGCCATCGCCCGTACAAATCCCCGATTAAAGACGCCACCGGGAAGCTGATCCCATTGATCGTTTTCGATCGCCTTCAGGAATCGTTCAGCAATGCGCGTGGCGGCGGAAATCTCCTCCAGGGTGACACCGCGCATTTCCCGTTCCCGTTTTAAGCTTTCGCCGAAAGTACCTTTGTCCATAGTTTCTGGGTGATCCAACAGTCTCAGCGAATATAGGCGGCAGGCGCAGGAGTGTCAATCATATGCCGCCCGTAAGTGCGAAGCATTCATCTTGCAAGTACATAGGCCGATTGACTTTCCGGGTGATCGGATAGCTTCTCTTGCATGCCGCCCGCGCTTTACAGGTTGCGGGAAAAGTATAAAAATCTGTCATTCCGAGCAGAGCGAGGAATCTCTCTTCGATTTAACTAT
>DATAPT010000632.1:0-10848 GCA_036265065.1 Candidatus Acidiferrales bacterium
ATGCGTTTCCGCCACCGACCGCCAGCTTGGGGAAGCGCTCGGCCAAATTTATGCGGAGAAATATTTTCCGCCCGCTGCCAAGGCCCGCGCACTGGATATGGTGAATCACCTGACTGACGCTCTCCGCGACGATCTGCAAACCTTGTCGTGGATGAGTCCCGCAACACGCAAAGAGGCGCTTACAAAACTCGCCGCATTTACGCGCAAGATCGGATATCCGGACAAATGGCGCGATTATTCCGCCTATACCGTTGACCGCGGGCCCTATGTTCTCAATCAAATGCGCGGGTCTCAATTTGAATTTCAGCGCGATCTGAACAAAATCGGCAAGCCCGTCGACCGCACCGAGTGGGGGATGTCTCCTCCCACAGTGAACGCCTATTACAATCCGCAAATGAATGAGATCGTATTTCCGGCGGGAATCATGCAGCCTCCGTTTTTCGATCCGAAGGCCGATGATGCTTCTAATTACGGCGGAATAGGAGCGGTGATCGGCCATGAAATGACGCACGGTTTTGACGATGAGGGTAGAAAATTTGACGCGCAAGGGAACCTGCGCGACTGGTGGACGCCCGAAGACGCGAAGAATTTTAACGAGCGCGCGGCATGTGTCGAAAAGCAGTTCGACAATTACGTCGTGCAGGACGATCTGCATGAAAACGGCAAGCTCGTCCTGGGCGAAAGCATCGCGGATCTCGGCGGATTGAATCTTGCCTACCGCGCGGTGCAGATGGCGGAGAAAGGTAAGAAGACGCCATTGATCGACGGCATGACTCCGGACCAGCGCTTCTTTATTGCTTACGCGCAGATCTGGGCATCGAACGATCGCCCGGAATACGAGCGACTGATGGTGAACACGAATCCGCATCCGCTCGCCCGTTTCCGCGCCATTGCGGCTCCATCCAATATGCCGGAATTCGCGCGCGCATTCGACTGCAAGCCGGGCGCGGCGATGGTTCGTCCTCCGGCGATGCAATGCCAGATTTGGTAACAGTTTTTTTACAAGATCACTTTTTTGATTTTTTTTCGGGGAAGGGAATGAATTTGTAACCGAGCCCGCGCACTGTTACGAGATGCCGCGGATCCGACGGTTCTTTCTCGATATATTTTCTTAGTCGCACAATAAAATTGTCGATGGCGCGCGTGTCCGTATCTTCTTGCAGGTTCCACACATTTTCCAGAATCGCTTTTCGCGAAACGGGGTGTTCCGCGTTTTCGATCAGGTAGCGCAATAATTCCGCTTCCATGAGCGTCAGTTGCACCTTTTCATCGCCCACTTGCAGGGTCAGATTTTCAAAATCAGCGATTCTGTCTCCGAATTTAAACTGCTCCGGCGAATCCGCGGCTCGCGAGGTGGGTTTTGCCGAGGACTTGGGAGCGCCGTGTAACCAGGTTTTGCGCCTCAACAGGCTGCCAACGCGCGCTATGAAAATTGAAAGAATAAACGGCTTGGGCAAATAATCATCCGCCCCGGATTCAAATCCCTGCAGCACGTCCTCGGGACGCGAACGCGCGGTGAGCATTAAAATTGGAATGTAATTGCGTGCTTCGCGCAAGGCTCGCGTAACGGAAAAACCGTCCTTGCCGGGAAGCATGACGTCCAGCACCAGGGCGTCGAACTCTTCCTTTTCCTTCAAGAGGCGGTCAGTCGCATCCTCGCCCGAGCCCACCACCTGGACCAAGTAGCCTTCCTGTTCGAGATTGAAGCGCAATCCTTCGGCGAGGTGCGCTTCATCCTCCACAATAAGAATGCGGCTCATACGGGGTACGCTCTCGGCAGGCGCAGCGTGAAAGTGCTTCCGCGGTCCGTGCCTTCGCTTTCGGCGAACGCATCGCCTCCATGGCGTCGCGCGATGGAGCGCACGATGAACAGGCCGAGGCCCGTGCCCTTCACGCGGCCCGTCGCGGAATTTGTTACGCGATAGAAGCGCTTAAAAATGCGTTTCAATTCCGCATGCGGGATACCCACGCCTTTGTCGCGCACACGGAGCAGGATGGTATCGATGTCGGGTGTCAGCAAATCCACTTCAATTTCCTTTACCTCGCCCGAATATTTCACGGCATTTTCGACCAGGTTAAATACCGCGGTGCGCAGTTCCTGCGGATTGCCGCGCAAATAAATTTTCTCTCCTGCTGGGCCAGCAAACCTAAGCACTTCAGGCGCGAAATGGTGCCGCAGGCGGGTAAGTTCCACGGTTTCCGCCACGATTCCGGAAAAATCCACCTGCTCCCAATTCTTTTTGCTGCTCGCGTGGCGCGCCTCGCCGGCCTTCAAAATTTGCTCGACCGTTCCCAGAAGCCGGTCCGTATCCTCGAGCATAATGCGGTAGAAATCCTGATGCTGCGTTTCACTCAGTTGCCGCGTCTGAAGCGTTTCGAGATAGAGGCGGATGGAGGCGATGGGAGTTTTCAATTCGTGCGTGACTGCATTCAGGAAACTATCCTGCTGCTCGTTCTTGTGAATTTCGCGCGCCAGAAAAACGGTGTAAACCACGAGCCCCGCGATGATCAAAGTGAAAAAAATGATGCCGAGGACGAGGGGAACGACAGCGCGCCAGTTGATGACAATCCATGTGACGTTCAACGCGATCGCCAGCCCGACCAGGCAGGCGCCCAGCGTTACGAAGAATGCAATTTTCTTGGCACGTCCAGTAATGCGCATCACAGGTTTCTATCTGAACATAGTAATCGAGATGCGGGAGAAAAAAAATGCGGGTCTGTGAGGGGAAGGCAATGAATCGGCAGTGGAGTCAAGCCAAACACGATTCCTAGATTTGCCACCGGGAATGATAAGTCCGCCTCGCCAGACATTGCGTCAGCTCAGCCATTACTTGCGCTGATTTCCGCATGCGTGTCGTAGCTTTTTCGGAAAGTGTTTCACCTGTCCACGCGGAATTATCGACGTAAATCGTGTATGGATTTATGACGCATTTAAAATCCAGCATCATCGAAATCGCCATAGATGAAAAGGCCATGTAGCTTTGCGGCAATCCGGCGGCATTTACAAACGTAATTAATTTGTCGAAGAACGGGCTGCGAATCTTTTCTCCCGGCGGATTTGTTCCCACAACTTCCACGAACCTCTTAAGCTCTGCACAGCATCCCCAGTTGTAAATGGGCCTCGCCAGCACAAGCGCCTCCGCCTTTGATGCTGCACCGTGCAGGGCCCGGTACGACGGGTCCGAAAGTATTGCGCTTCCATTATCAAATTGGGGTAACGGGTAATCCTTGAGCGAAACAAACTGTACTTCCATTTCAAACGCGGAAAGCAAATCAGCGTAGAGCCGCGCTAACTGCTCGCTTCGGCTGGAGATATCCAGGCTGCTGGAAAGGATGAGTGCACGCATAAGTTTTTCTGGGCATTTCACTTCATGCGAACGATTCGTATCGTGGTAAGCCTATCATGAAAATAATAGCCAAGATAACGTCGCATAGGAGAAGAAAACCCGCGGATTTGTTGTTGATTGCCTATGGAGAAACCACGCCCGTCCAAAATTCGGACGGCCGAAACCCAGTCGCAGCACCGGTGCGGTTTCGTAGAGGCCACTCCGCCACGTGTTTTTCGTCGCGGAGTGGGCTGGTTTAGATTCAAATCACAAAAAACACAAAGTAAAGTGAAGAGTTACTAGTTCTCACCGGGTCGTAAATTCTCCAAAAAAAACGGGGCACGCATTTTGTGGCTGCGTGCCCCGTTACTAAAAACAAAAACAATACGCTCTGACAATAATGAAAACTTAATCGCCCTCGGCTTCCTGCGGGATAGCGTCGGACACGATTGGCGCGATTGCCGCAGGCGTCTCAGGAACCGTAACCGGCTGAATCGCTTTTTCTCGTCCTAATTTTGGCAGCGAAATGTCCCACGCCAGGCCCATCGCCTTCAGTGCGCTGATCCCATACCAGTTGATGTCGATCTCGTACCAGGTCATTCCATGGCGGGCCATTTGCGGATGAGCGTGATGATTGTTGTGCCAGCCTTCGCCGAACGTCAGGATGGCTACCCAGAAACTGTTCGTCGAGTCGTCTCCGGTAATGAAGCGCTGCGAGCCCCACATGTGCGTTGCGGAATTCACGAGCCATGTGGAGTGAAGCCCGAACACGGTGCGTACGAACGAACCCCACAGGAGATAGGGCAGTCCGCCGAACACCAGAAGTGCAACGCCTACCACCACTTGCGTAATCCAGTGCCACTCGCTGATCCAAACATGAAATTTGTCTTTGCGAAGGTCGGGGACATAGGGAAGCAGGGAATCGCGCTTATTGTGCATGGCCTTGCCGGTGAGGATCCAGCCCATGTGCGACCAGAGTCCACCGTCGCGCGGCGAGTGCGGATCGCCTTCTTTATCCGTATTTTGGTGATGCTTGCGGTGCGTGGCTACCCAGAAAATCGGTCCGCCTTCGAGGGCGAGGGTGGCGCAGACGGTCAGAAAATATTCAACCCACTTCGGAGTTTTAAAGCCGCGATGCGTGAGCAACCGGTGATAGCCCATTCCGATGCCCAGGCTCCCCGCAACCCACCACAGTAGCACTGCTACGAGTACAGGCTTCCAACTGAAAAAGAAAAATGCCGCGACCGCGCCGATGTGAAATGCGACCATGAAAAAAGTCGTAATCCAGTTCACCGGCTGCGAAAATGTCTTGTCCCGTTTTGCCGTAATTTCCATGTCCCGGTCCCCTTTAGAAGCGGCCCAGTATTTCTGTCAATGCCGCCTGAATCGAAAGTAGCATGCGGCAGGAAGGCGGTTTGTAATAGTTCTGTAATTGTCGATTTATGATGCGGATATGATATCCCCTACGACCTAAATTCCGAATTGGCATTCCATTTGGGAAAAAGAGTGAAAAAAAGGAGGTTAGGCCGGTCATCCTTTGGCCGGGTAATGGAGGTACCAGCCCCCCGGATAAGAAAAACGTAATAAATAGTAGTACTCAGATAATTACATTGAAATTTGTTGCTTTTATGATAACAATTGACGGACTCGAATTTCCCAAAGGGCGGCCCGATGCGTATAAGCAACCTGACCCATCCCAGGTTTCTGATGCTTCTTTTTTGTTCATTATTTATTTCAGCGGCCGCCAGATCGCAAACTCCTTCCACGCCGTCACGCATCGTTGAACGAGTGAATGAAAGCGCCCTCACCGCTCTTCGCGGCAATTCGCATCCCTTGGCGCAGGCTCGCGATGATCAGGGTATCGCCCCGCCAGATCTTCCCCTGGCGCGCATGCTACTCGTTTTGAAGCGCAGTGACGCGCAGGAGGCGGCGCTGGACGCGCTGCTCGACGCGCAGCAGGACCCCAACTCTGCCAGCTACCATCAGTGGCTCACACCGGATTCGTTCGGGCAACAATTCGGGCCCGCCGATCAGGATATTCAGGAGGTGGCCGCATGGCTCGCCTCGCATGGTTTTCAAATCGGTGGAATTTCCCGTGGCCGCACGGTCATCGAATTTTCCGGCACGGCCGCGCAAGTGCAACAGGCATTCCATACCGAGATTCACAAATATCTGGTGAATGGCGAAACGCATTGGGCCAACGCCAGTGATCCGCAAATTCCGCAGGCGCTCGCTCCCGTCATTATGGGCATAAATTCTTTGCACAATTTTGCAAAAAATCCCGCGCATCGCGTCGGCGGAGTCTTTACAAAATCACGCATCACGGGTGAAGTGAAGTCTCTCCAACCAACGTTCACATTTCAAGGTGGGAATCAGTGCGGGCAGACAGGTTTTTGTTATTATCTGAGCCCTTACGATTTTGCAAAGATTTATAACGTTTTGCCGCTATGGAATGGAACTCCTGCCGTGGACGGCACGGGTCAAAACATTGCAATTTTGGGTCGAAGCGAGATCGTTCCTCAGGACGTGCGGGATTTTCGGGCGTTATTCAGCCTGCCGCCAAGTGAGCCGGATATCATCGTGAATGGCGTAGATCCCGGTTTCATCGCAGAAGATGAAACGGAGGCGGTGCTGGACGTGGAGTGGTCCGGTGCTGTGGCGAAAGGCGCTACCATTCACTTGGTAATTTCTTCGTCCACCGAAATGACGGATGGAGTCGATCTCTCCGCCGTTTACGCCGTTGAAAATAATACAGCTCCCATCATCAGTGAGAGTTTCGGCCAGTGTGAACTGTTCCTGGGGGCGTCGGGTAACGCATTCGCAAACGCCATCCGCCAGCAAGCCGCGGCTCAGGGCATTACTTTTTTAACGTCTTCCGGTGACCAAGGCTCCTCTGCCTGTGACCATTTCAATGGGAATGCACCTTCGCCTGCGAGCGACGGCCTTATGGTAAACGGGCTCGCATCATCGCCGTATGGTGTCGCGGTAGGCGGGACAGATTTTCTGAATTTTGGGCCGAATTACACGTTGAATTCCTTGAATGCGGCGAGCCCGTATTGGAACATCACCAACGATACAAATCAGGCGTCCGCCTTGGGCTATGTCCCCGAAAGCACCTGGAACAGCACATGTACGAATAATATTTTTGTGGTCTTCAAATACGGCGGTACTTCCGAAGCCAGTTGCAACAATTCCCAAGCCGCGAACTGGGTGGAAAATGTTGGCGGTTCTGGGGGCAAAAGCAATTGCACGAATACGAATGGCGCCACGCCATCGAGTTGTACAGGAGGCTATGCCAAGCCGTCCTGGCAATCCGCTCCGGGCGTGCCCGCGGATGGCGCCAGAGATATTCCTGATGTCTCCCTGTTCGCAAGCGCGGGTTTTATGGGCAGCGCGTACATCATATGTCAAGCGGACCAAACTCAGTCGCGAGGCTCCTGCGGTCTGAATAGTTTTCAATATGATTTTCTGGCAGTTGGCGGAACCTCCGCAGCCGCGCCCTCTTTCGCGGGGATCATGGCGCTCGTCAATCAGTACGCGCAGTCCGCTGGGCAGGGAAATGCCAACCACGTTTTATATAAACTCGCCTCTTCCCCCGCGCAAAGAAACGCGAATTGCAATTCGAGCACGAATCCAGTGAGCAGCTGCATTTTCAATGACGTGACCTCGGGAACGATTGAAGCTCCGTGTACGCCGGGAAGCCCGAACTGCAATCGATCCCTGGCGAGCGATTTGTACGGAATTCTTTCGGGTTACAGCGCCGGCACAGGATATGACTTGGCCACCGGGCTTGGTTCGGTCAATGCCTACAACCTGGTCCACAATTGGGGAACTCCCGGAATTTCCACTGCCACTTCCTTAACATTGAACTCCGGAAATAAAGTGAGCATCGTGCATGGTCAAGCCGTGCCATTTAGTATTTCTGTTTCGCCGAGCGCCGCCACAGGCAATGTTTCCCTAATCGGATCTCCCGCTACGGGAAGTTCCGTCGAGATGGGATCATTCCTCACTCTTCAAAATGGCACGACCACCGGGACTACTACGGCGCTGGCGGGCGGCGCGTCCTACCAACTGAAAGCCCATTACGCGGGAGATAGTGTTTACGCGCCCAGCGATTCCGTGCCCGTAAGTGTGACAGTAGCGCCCGAGCCGAGCACCGCGCTGATCACCATCCCGGTTTTCGATCCGAAAACTGGCCATGAGACGAGTGATGCTCCGGCCTCGCTTGTTTATGGATCCCCGTACATTGAGCGCGTGGACGTAGGCAACACGAAGGCGGCAGTTTCATTTCCCATGAAGACTGTCTGCACTCTGGGGAGCTGTCCTACGGGGACCGTTACGCTTTCCGACTCCTTGAATGGCGGGCCACAAACCTTGCTCGGCACGAATGGATCTTTCGCACTGAATAGCGAAGGGTATGCGGAATATTTTTCCATACAGCTCTCGGGAGGCACTCACCAACTGTCCGCCAGCTATTCGGGTGACGGCAGCTTTACCGCAAGCGCGACCGCCTATTCTCTAGCCGTAACGCCGGCTCCCACCCAAGCCGCCAGCCCCAGTGTCACCAGCTCCACCGTCGCCGGCAGCCCGACCTTCATGTCGGTGAATATCAATACGACCGTATATAACGCAGCGGCGCCAACAGGGACAATTACCTTTTACGATGGCGCGACGCCTATCACGGGAAACGTAAACATAAACTCTCAGCCGGGAACCGCTTTCTCTACCTCAAGCTTGTCTGGGTCCACCGTTGGCACGTTTGCGACTAGCGGTTCACACTCCATCACGGCGAAGTACAGTGGGGACTCGAACTATGAGAGCGTTACATCTTCCGCCACACCGATTTCGGTCTACTATCCAACCATTACGATGGAATCTGCTAATTCTACAACCATTAATTTAGGCCAAAGCGTGACCATTACCGCAACTGTAACGAGCACATATAAAAGTCCGGCGATGACCGGAACGTTCCAGTTTCTTTCCAACTATTCCCCGGTCGGCGGGCCTGTAACCCCAGTGTTGAGCACGGATGGAAGTGGGAATCAGGTGCTTACCGCGTCGTTCACCACCACTCCCGCGAATGCCGTCTCCATCGGGGCGAATTATTCGGGAGATCCGAATTTCCAGCAATCCAACACGCAAATTTATATCACTGTGAACATTCCAGACTTTAGTTTGAACGTTCCTGCTAATCCGTTAACTGTAAGCGCCGGCCAATCCGGTTCGCTTTCGATTGCGGTGGATCCGGCGAGCAACATGGCGAGCGCTGTACTTGTTACTTGCGGAGGTAGTCTACCCGTTGGTTATAGCTGTAGTGTTTCCCCGCCAACAGTAAGCCTCAGCAATAGCGTAAACGGTTCATTCGTGTTTTCGGTCGCTCCAATCGCAACAGGAGCCAGTCCCGCGGCCCATCGTGTCCTTGCTGCAAACCGCTTCCGGCAATTTCCATTGGGCCCGACTGGTTTCGTTAGCCTTGGCTTGTTCGCGGGCCTAGCAAGTCTCACGCTCTTTATCGCGCCAAGGAGATCCTTTTGCTGGAGAGTGGCGACCCGCGTCGTAACGGTCAGTGTCATTAGCCTCGCTCTTGGCTGCAGCGGTGGTTCATCAGGCGGTGGAGGAGGAGGCGTGACGCCGCCGAGCACAAAGCCCACCGTAACCACTCTGACTACCAGCGCGGCTAAAGTGGCCCAGTTTTCGCAATTGACCTTAACCGCCACCGTTTCTGGCAACGGAACAGCGACCGGAAGCGTTACTTTCTACGCAAGCGGCAATTACCTGGGAACGAGCAATTTGGTGGGAAATACGGCGACACTAACACCCACCGCTTACAATCCTGGAATCTTCAGCCTTACCGCTCAGTATCAGGGCGACACTTTAAATAACCCATCCAATTCCTCGACCGTGAATGAGAGTGTCACGGGGAGCACAACGGCTTATGTGCAAGGGCAAACCAGCACGACATACCATATTGCCAATGTAACGATTACGATCCAGTAGGTGGGGCCACATCGGAAGCACGGGAATAAATAGAGCTCGCTTACCTGAGTGGGATTTCCGATTCATTCGCGCTGATTTTATAAGAGCGTTATGGCCAGAGCTGATTCAGCATCATCGCGAGGCGTGCTCCCGCTTCAGCCACTCGCTGGCTGACGATGGGCGCCGCCAGATCCTGGTACGGTTGTTCCAGATGTTCATTGAGTTTTAGATTGCGCGCGGAAACGTGATTGTCATCCGCGCAGGATTTTACGACCTGCGGTGCCTCCACCGGGATGTGAACTGGCAGCGCGCCGTATACGTTTTTCACGGCTAACTCGTAGCCTTCCCAAACCCACGCATCGATGTTCGCCGAGCCTTTTTGCCAGCCAGCTATCTCTTTGCTGAATGTTGCATCCAGTTCCGCGGCCACCTGATCTACCGATTTTCCAGCGGTTGCCTTCTCCAGAATATTCGTATCCCACACCGCGTGCAGGTTTGGCGCGTAGCTTTCCGTCTGCGGATTTCTCTGTTGGGGCTGTGCATCGAAAAACGCCACGGGGACGCAATTGCCCCCCAGGTCGTTGTTCGTAGCGGCGTGCAAAGGTTGATGCAAATCGCCAACGAAGTGGATGAGATAGCGCAAGGCGTCCGCTCGAACCTTGGGACTGGAATTGGCGGAACGCAACACAGCCAAATCATCGCGAATGGCGCTGGTGACGCAGCCTTCTTTTGGATCGCAGAATTTTTCAACGTCGCGGCTATTTGTGCCAAGGGGAACATCGAGGTAATGCCACGGCCCAGTTTCAGGGTGCATGACGCGGAAGTCATCGGGCCAGGTGGAAGCGTCGGCCAGCGGATCGATCCTGCCTTCCTTGCAGTAACGATCAAGGGCCGGATCGATCGGGCTGTCGGCCAGGATTTTTTTGGCCATCGCCAGCGCATTTGGCGAGAGATGTTTTTCCGCCAGCAGCGCAATCACTTCATGTCCTTCACAGCCCCACGCACGGGCCTGCGAAGGCAAGCTGACGATTGCTAAAAATAAAAAGCACGCAAAAATTCCGGCGCGCAGAATTTGCCTGGCCGGCAAACTACCCGGCAGGGAAGAAAATAGAGAGGCAAATGAAGTGGAAGACCTAGCGGCCCGCGGCATCAATCCTCTGGCTCCACTAGTTTGATGGAGGCGGAATTGATGCAATAACGCTGGCCCGTGGGGCGCGGTCCATCGGGAAACACATGTCCGAGGTGCGCGTCGCACTTGCTGCACAGCACTTCCTCACGCGTCATTCCGTGGCTCACGTCCCGATCGATTTCCACTTTTTCTTCGTCCACCGGCGCGTAGAAACTCGGCCAACCGGAGCCGGAATGAAATTTTGTTTCTGAATTAAATAGCGGCTGCCCGCAACAGATGCATACGTACACGCCGGGTTCTTCGGTATCTTCGTACTCGCCCGTGCCTGGTGGCTCTGTGCCTTTTTGGCGGGTCACGTAATATTGGTTCGGAGTAAGAATCTTGCGCCATTCCGCTTCACTCTTACGAATTTTTTCG
>DATAPT010000633.1:0-3406 GCA_036265065.1 Candidatus Acidiferrales bacterium
CGAAATTTACTACGCCGATGGAGCCGACTCGAGCCGCCTCACACGCATATTCCAGCTTTCAAACGGAAGACCAGTATCGACCTGCTTCATCGAAATGCACTCATCCACGGGGCAAACCAGGGCGCAAAGATTGCAGCCCACACATTTCTCTTCCATGATGCGCGGCACGTGCACGCCCATTCCATTTGGATTCTTCTTGCCATTTCCAGCGATCGTATATGGCTCAATACATTGATGTGCGCCGTCTTCGCACGCGATGTAACAAAGTTGGCAGCCGATGCACAATTCCTTGTGAATGTCCGCGACGACCTTGTAATTGAGATCTAAATCTCCCCAATCTTTTACATTCTGTAAGGCGCGCCCGCGAAAATCGGCAATTGTCTTGAAGCCGTGGTCATCCATGTATGCCGATAAACCATCGACCATGTCTTCGACAATGCGGAATCCATAATGCATCGCGGCGGTGCACACCTGCGTGAGGGACGCGCCGAGAGCGATGTGTTCGGCTGCGTCATTCCAGTACCCGATTCCGCCGATTCCGATAATTGGAATTTTTACTGTTTTTGCCACGGTGGAAAGCAGATGCAAAGCTATCGGCTTGAGCGCCGGTCCGCAATAGCCGCCGTGCGAAGATTTACCGCCCACGTCCGGCTTCGGCGAAAAAGTTTCCAGATCGACGCCTATGATCGAATTGATCGTATTGATCAGGCTTAACGCGTCTGCGCCACCATTTTGCGCGGCCAGCGCAATGTGCGTGATGTCCGTGACGTTGGGGGTGAGTTTCACGATCACCGGCGTTTTCGCGGCTTCTTTCACCCATGAGGTGATCAGCTCCGTATATTCAGGCACCTGGCCCACGGAAGAACCCATGCCGCGCTCGCTCATTCCGTGCGGGCACCCAAAGTTCAGCTCGAGCGCATCGGCTCCCGCATCTTCCACGCGGCGAACTATCTCGTGCCATTTTTCACGTTTCGATTCCACCATCAGCGAAGCGATCACCAGATTTTTCGGATAGCGCTTTTTCACTTCGGCGAGTTCCAGAATATTAACTTCTGTTGGCCGGTCGCTGATGAGCTCGATGTTCGTAAAGCCCATCATCCTCGTGCCGTTGTAATCCACGGCGCCGTAGCGGGAAGAGGTGTCAACGATGGGCTCGCCGATCGTTTTCCAAACTACACCGCCCCATCCGGCGTCAAACGCGCGCATGACTTGGCCTTTTGTATTTGTGGGGGGTCCCGACGCGAGCCAGAATGGATTCGGCGATTCAATGCCGCAGAATTTTACTCGCAAATCAGCCATGGGGCACCTCCGGTGCAGTGACTGGTGAATCGTGATTGGTGAGTAGTGATTCGTACCTCGTGAATTTTATAGGTCATTCGTCTATCTACACTTTTTGACAGGAGCGCCACGCGAACCACACGACTACGGATAACATTCCCAGCCAGCCTAGTATGCGAAATGTCGCGGCGATTTGCGTGTCGTGCTCCAAGACTCGCGCGTGCGAAAAAAGATAAAACCAATCGTGGATCACATCTTCCGAGTCGCCGACTGTCAATAATGGTAGCTCCTGGGCACGCGCGTCGGCCATGTACAAGGAGATGGGAATAAATTGCTCAAAGAAAAAGAATGCACAGATTGCTGTCCCCGGAATTTGTCTCCGCAAGGCAAAATTGGCTGCCAGTGCGAACGGAACAAATAATTGCAGGAAAGTTCCTCCCGCGACCATCAGCCATTCGCCAACAATTCTGAAAAGCAAATGACCGCCTTCGTGAATCGGAATAAACACAAGGTCCAACCACTGAAATAAATGGCCACCGAATGCGGCATTTCCGATTAAAAGTCCATAAAACCCAAGCCAGCCATAAAAAGCGGCCCGCGAAACAGGTTCCCAATTTTCCTCAAGCGCGTCGAGAAAAGGAAATCGCTCACTAATCGTCGCGGGAATTTCCATGGGAGACTAATTCTCCTTGCCGTGTGCCGCCGTGGGAGCAAGCATCGAATCGATGCCACGTGCCGCAGCCATCCCTTCGGCCACCGCGTCCACTACTTCCCTGCCGCCATTCACGCAATCCCCGCCTGCAAAATATTTTGGGTTGCCGGTGCGCTGTCGCGCGTCGGTGGCGATCGTGCCATTTTTGCGAACGTCAATTCCTTTCACGCCACGCAAGAAATCCGTCGCCTGCTTTTGTCCCACTGCGCGGACGACCATATCCACGTCAATTTTAAACGTGCTGTTGGGAATCGTCTCCGGAGCGCGCTTTCCCCGTGAATCGGGTTCGCCCAAGCGCGTGCGCATGCATTCCAAACCGGTCACCGCTCCGTCCGATCCAAGAATGCGCACCGGCTGCGTCTGCCACAGAAACTGCACGCCATCTTTCTTCGCCAGATCATATTCATACTGAAACGCGGGCATCTCCTGGGCACTCCTTCGATAGACGAGATAAACAGTTTCCGCGCCAAGGCGCCGCGCAGCGGTCACCACGTCGATGGCCGTATTGCCCGCACCAATGCAGGCGACGCGGCGGCCGATGGGAACATTTGAAAACGACTTCGATTTTGTGGGTTCGATAAATTCGAGCGCGCCGGATACTCCGGTTAAATCCTCTCCGGGAATATTCATGGCCCAGGTTTCGCCGAGCCCCACTCCGATAAAAATCGCGTCAAAATCGTTTTCCAACTGGTCGAAAGAAATGTCGCGTCCGACGTCCACATTCTGTCGAAATTGAACTCCCAGCGATTTCACCATTTCGATTTCCCGCAGCGAATCCGCCGCGCGCAATTTGTATGCCGCGATGCCATACGTATTCAGGCCTCCAGGCAGATCGCGCCGGTCAAAAATGGTTACGCTGTAGCCCTTACGCGCAAGTGTGGCCGCACATGCTAGAGACGCGGGACCCGAACCGATGCAGGCCACGTGTCGTCCATTTGAGGATCCGGGATGGAAAAGTTGAATATTTCGCTCATATACGTGGTTCACAGCAAATCGTTGCAAGCGGCCAATCTCGATGGGGTCTTCGCCCTTCTCGACCATCACGCACGCGCCTTCGCACAAAACTTCCGTGGGGCAAACGCGGCCGCAGCTTTCGCCCAAAATATTTGCTTCGAGGATGACCCGAGCGGCTCCGCGCACATTTCCCGTCATAATGCGTTTGATGAAACCGGGAACATCGATTCGCGTGGGGCAGGCCTGCATGCACGGAGCGTCAAAGCAATAGAGGCATCGCGCGGCTTCGATCGTTGCCTGACGCGAATTCAATTGCGGCGCAATGTCCGCAAAATTTTCTTCATATTTTTCGGGAGATAATTTCGGAGCGGGTTCGCTATGGGACATGCGCGCACCTCATGTTCGACATCTTGCCCTGAAATAAGCATCCCGGTGGACATATTTTCCCACCGGGCATCAGGG
>DATAPT010000634.1:0-3822 GCA_036265065.1 Candidatus Acidiferrales bacterium
GATTCCCGTTTTGCCGTGGGCCGTGCGTAACTTCATTACTTTGAATGAGGTGGAGGTTATTGCGCCGCGTTACGTGAATCTTCCCGGGGAATATGTCCCGGTTGGATTTTATGCCTGGACGCAAACCTGGCTGGAGCGATACCGCGACGTGTATTTCACGGTCTGGAAAATTGGCGAAAACGACCAGCCCCTGATCGTCGATGAGCTCCCGTCTTCTGCGTTCGATTCGCAGGAGGAAAAAGCGCGGGTTGCGGATTTGTTTGCGGACTACAACAACAATCCTGACCTGGACATCACTCCCGAGGTGGATGCAAAATTCGCGGAAATTGCCCGCGAAAGGACGCAGAGACATCCGTTACGAACGTATTTGCAGGTGCCATTTCAACGCGCACTTACGATCTGGTTCACGCCGCGAACGGAACTCTTACCGATTGACGGGAAATTCTGGCCTATTCGCGAGCAATGGCAGGATTCCCACGCGGATGTAATTGTGACCGGGTCGTTTGGCGTGCTGGGATATTTGTATGTCGCGCTGGCGGCTGGCGGAATTTGGATGGCATGGAATGCCAGGTCTGGATATGGCACTGCTTCTTCGGTTTCTAATTTTGCCGCGGGGCCAAACCTTTGGGGAATTGGGCTGTTACTGATTTATTTTTTTCTTCGAACGGCTTTTCTTACCACAGTGGAAGCGCCTGAGCCGCGCTACGTGGTTTCCTGCTACCCGGGAATTATCGCACTTGTTTCACTTTTGAGTATCCGAAGGGCAAGGCTCTCGGATGCTTCGGGAGAATAAGGCGCATCAAAGATTAATGGATTTATAAAATTTATGATGGAATGGCCTTGGGATGAGCTGCCAAGGCTTGAGGATTCACAGGGAGTGACACGATGAAGAGACGATTTTTCCTGGTGCGCGGCGTGTGCGCGGTTTTGCTGGTGGCGCTACTTGCGCCTGTGTTAAGGGCTTGGGAGCGAGAACCTTTGAGTGTGTTCGCCGAGCGGCGCGCGAAACTCGTGGCGACGCTCAATGCTCCCATCGTGCTCTTGGGTTATACGGGCCACGAAGAAGCGAACCCCTCCTACGTTTTCATGCAGGAAGAAAATTTCTACTACCTCACGGGACATGACGAGGAGGGCGCCGCCCTTCTGCTGGTGCCCGAATCCGCAGAGCAAAAAGGTTGGAGCGGGCCGCGCGAAATTTTGTATCTTCCGACGCGCAATCTGGATGAAGAAAGATGGAATGGCCCTCGTTTGGGGCCGGACGATCCTGGCATTCAGGAAAAGACTGGCTTTGCGCATGTGGAGAATTTTTCAAAACTGCATGACACTCTCGCCGCACTGGCAAAAAATTCCCCGGAAATTTATACGGAATTGCCCGGCCCGCATGACGAAGGGTATCCTCACGCCGCAAACTGGTCCAAATGGGTGAAAGAGGCGGCGCCGCAATCTTCGATCAAGGATGTTTCCTCCGCTGAGGGCACTCTGCGCGCAATCAAATCGCCTGGGGAATTGAGGCTGATCCAGAAGGCGATCGACCCGTCAATCGACGCGCACCTCGATGCGATGAAAACGATGCGGCCGGGACTCTATGAATACCAGGTTGCCGCGCGGATGGTGGAAATTCATGCGTACGCCGGGTGCGAGACAGAAGCTTATTCGCCGATTGTCGGAACAGGAATTGACTCGACCGTCCTGCACTTTAACAAACTCGACCGGAAAATAGAGGACGGCGACATTGTTTTGCTCGACGTTGGCGGTCAGTATTCCGCTTACGCGTCGGACATTACGCGCACGATTCCGGCGAACGGGAAATTCACTCCGCGGCAGCGCGAAATTTACGAAATAGTTTTAGGCGCGCAAAATGCGGCTCTCGAAGCGCTGAAGCCGGGCATGACGCTGGGCGGGGCGGCATCGACAAGCCTCCAGAAAATTGCCATGGATTACATCGATTCGCACGGAAAAGACAAGGAAGGGCACTCGCTCGGGCGGTATTACATTCACGGGCTTAGCCATCACGTGGGGCTCGATGTGCACGATTCGAGCGGACCGTCGCGGCCGCTCGAGCCGGGAATGGTGATTACCATCGAGCCGGGGATTTATATTCCGGAAGAAAATCTCGGGGTGCGGATTGAGGATGACGTGCTCATCACGCCTGACGGCTACAAATTGCTGACGGCTCGACTGCCGCGCTCGGTGGGCGAGATCGAAAAAATTATGGCTGACGGAAAAGTGGAGCGCGAGAAAGCGCGGCCATAATTATCCGGCTAGTGGATCCATCTGCGGATGAAGATCTCTCTGTGGCAGTTCTCTGTGTGCTCTGTGTTGAACCCTTTAGGATTTAACACAGAGGGCACAGAGAACTGCCACAGAGGGCCACGGAGAGTTGGTTGCCGGGGAATGCGACCGGTGCAATTCGATAGGACAACGCCGGAAAATATGACTGGCGACTATTTTTCTTTCAGCTTCAGCCTGCTTTTGTTTTCTTCGAGGAACTCGCGAATTTTCGGCCCAGCTTCCAGCAGCCTGTTCCACTGCTCGTAATACAATGTGACCGGAAACCGGCCCAGGCCGTAAACGCTCACTCCGCCTTTTTCGCCCACCTTGAATGACAGCTCGCCGGTGTGCCGCACGCCGCTTTTTTCCAATTCCGCCAGGCGCGCCTTGAGTTCATCGTATGTCGGTTCCGCCATTTGTTTTTCCTCCGTCCAATCTTCAAACCGGAATTATTGTACTCCACCATGAAAATAAATCGCACAGAACTCAGTCATGGTCAATGCTGCGGATTTCCAAAAGTTGCGGTTCTCCAAAAATTCATCTCGGTGATTGGCAGTCACATTGGCCTCAGCAACATGGTGAATGCCGGAGCGAAGTATGTCAGACTTTCTATCGTATTGGATTGCAATATTTATTTATCGATTGAACCCTCGCTGAGCAAATCGGGTTGCCGCGGGAACAGACAGGCTGATGCGCGAATTTCTAGAACTCCTTCGCCGGAATCGCAACTACCGCAACATGTGGATGGGGCAGGTAGTGAGCGAAATCGGCGACAATTTTAATAACATTGCCGTGTTCGCGCTGGCCATGTCCCTGACGCATTCGGGACTGGTCATCATGGGCATCATGCTTTCGCGCGCCATTCCGGCCATCACCATTGGGCCTCTGGCGGGCGTTTTGCTTGACCGCTTCGACCGCAAGAAAATCATGATTGCCAGCGACCTCACGCGCGCCGTGGTGGCGTTGGGGTTTATTGTGGCGTACCGTGAACAGCGGATTTGGCTGCTGTACCTTTTCAGCGGGCTGCTCATGGTTGCTTCGCCGTTTTTCACGGCGGGGCGCTCCGCTATTTTGCCGACCATTGCCAATGAAAAAGAAATACACACCGCGAACTCGCTGACGCAGACCACGCAGTGGACCAACCTGACAATCGGGACATTTCTGGGAGCCACGGTCATCGGCATCGGCTACGAATGGGCTTTTATTTTTAACGCGATTTCATTCCTTCTATCGGCGTGGGCGATTTTGAAGTTGCATCCACCGGAGGGCAAGCAGTTTCGCGCACAGCACAGGGACCTGACGGAAGCGGAGGTCGTTCGTCCGTGGCATGAGTATCGCGAAGGGTTGCGCTACATGCGCTCCGTTCCGCTGGTGTTCGCCATTGCGATGCTGGCCGTGGGATGGGCTACGGGCGGCGGCGCGGCGCAAATTTTATTTACGCTGTTTGGCGAAGTGGTGTTCAACCGGGGCGCGGCGGGAATCGGAACGATCTGGGGATGCGCGGGTTTGGGTCTCCTTTTTGGCGGCGCGATTGCCCATTGGCTGGGGAAG
>DATAPT010000635.1:0-2814 GCA_036265065.1 Candidatus Acidiferrales bacterium
AAGTTTTGCTGCGGCGCTGAATTCCTGGCCCAGCACGCGGATCGATGGTTCATTCGGCGCGGGCGCGGTCTGCCGCCATTCGCTGCGGACCAGTCCCAGCGCGGTTTCTTTTGCATCGGCGACCAGCCGCTCAAGATTCATGGCCACGAGATCCGCGCGGCGCAGGTAGCCGAGATCTCGTGCTTCTTCTCCACTAGTGGAAACCTTGGCCATGGCGATATTTTCAAACACAGGCTTCAGCGCGTGGAACAGATCGAGGTCCTCTTCGCCTTCGGCGCGTTCATTCGCGCGAATAATCATTTCCTTGGAGCCGCCGCCGGCCGGAATCAGCCCGACTCCCACTTCCACAAGGCCCATGTAAGCCTCCGCCGCCGCGTGGACGCGCGTGCCGTGCAGCACCACTTCGCATCCGCCGCCAAGCGCCAACCCCTGCGGAGCTACCACGACCGGTTTCGGCGAATGTTTTATGGCCAGCGTGGTGTTCTGAAACTGCCGCACCATCACGTGCAAATCGTCCCACTCTTGCTCCTGCGCGGCCATCAACACCAGCATCAGATTCGCGCCGGCGGAAAAATTCTCGCCCTGATTGGCGATCACCATCGCGTCGAAATCGGTGCGCAGGCGCGCGAGCCCTTTGTGAATCATTCCCAGCAGATCGCCGCCAATCGCGTTCATCTTGGAATGAAATTCGCAGCAAATTACGCCGTCGCCCAGATCGATGAGGCTCGCGCCAGAATTTTTCTCGATCTCGCGACCTCGCTCCTTTAGCGATTTCAAAATAATGATTCCGTCGGACTGCGGCGCAGGTTTGTAAGTTTTCCCTGCAAAATCGAAATACGAAGTTTCTCCCTGTGCGGACTCGTAGAAAGATTTTTTTCCGGAAGCCAAAAGGCTAGAGACCAGCGGGGGCAGTAAGTTTCCCTCATTCTCTATCTGCTTCGCCATCGCTTCCGCGCCAATCGCATCCCAAATTTCAAACGGCCCAAGCTCCCACCCGAAGCCCCAGCGCATGGCGCGATCCACATCCACAATCGAATCCGAAATTTCCGGCACGCGCCGCGCCGCGTACAGGCACATTCCCGAAAGCACGCCCCAGATAAATTTCTGTGCCTTGTCGCCCTCTTTTCCCTCAAGCGCAGGGCCGCACAGCATGCGCAAACGCTCCCGCGTTCTCTCGATGCCCTTCCCCGCTTCAATCGAAGCAAATCGTGCTTTCTGCTGTGGCCGGTATTCCATTTTCACGGGATCGAGCGTCAGGATTTCCGATTCCCCGCCCGCTTTTTTCACGCGCTTGTAAAACCCGCTCCCCGTCTTGTCGCCAATCCACCCGCGCTTGGCCATTTCCTCGATGAGCGCCGGCACTTTGTAAAGTTCACGCGACTCATCGTGTGGAATATGTTCATAAATATTGCGAATCACGTGCAGCAGCACATCGATTCCCACAATGTCCGCTAGGCGAAATGTCGCGGACTTCGGCCAGCCAAGCGCCGGCCCCGTGCAGGCATCCACTTCCTCAAACGTCATGCCCAGCTCGCCCATCAGGTGAATCGCATTCAGCATCGAAAACGTTCCGATGCGGTTGGCGATGAAATTGGGCGTGTCTTTCGCGACTACCACGCCTTTGCCCAGTTTGTGATCGCAAAATTCCGCAAGAGTTTCGATCACGCCGGGAAGCGTCGCCGTCCCAGGAATAATTTCCACCAGCTTCAAATAGCGCGGCGGATTAAAAAAGTGCGTGCTGGCCCAGTGCTGTTGCCATTCCTCCGGCATGCCCTCCGCGATGCTGTGCACGGGAAGCCCCGACGTGTTCGTCGTTACAATCGTGCCCGGCTTGCGCACCGCCGCCACGCGCGAAAGGAGAGCGCGCTTGATTTCCAGATTTTCGGCGACAACTTCGACGATCCAGTCAGCCTCCGCGCAAAGCTTTAAATCATCCTCAAAATTTCCAGTAACGATGCGGTTCTCCACGCCCCGTTTGAAAAATGCCGCAGGCTTGGATTTCACCGCGGCGGCAAGCCCCGCGCACACAATCCGGTTGCGAACCTCGGGACTGGCAAGAGTCAACCCGCGCTTCTGCTCGTCGGCGGAAAGCTCTTTCGGCGCGATGTCCAGCAGCGCGCACCACACTCCCGCGTTGGCAACGTGCGCGGCAATTCGCGCGCCCATCGTGCCCGCGCCCAGCACCACAACTTTTTCAATCATTTTTTTTGACATGTCTGTTACGTTAAGCCCTTCACGGCAGCGGGTCAATTTGCTTACGATAAGGGTACTGAGAAAATAGCCGGAGCAGCTGCCCTGCCAATCTTCGCCGAGCGGATTGGTACAGGTGCCAGTGCAGGTTACAGAAGCGACAATGCGCGGTCAACGAGAAATGCCGCGCATCTAGTTTAGAGGTAACTTTAACTTAACCCGTTCATGGCCAAGCGTCCTAAAAAGAAAGTTTCAAACTGGCTGCAAAGCGCGCTTGGACGCGTTCGCGAGTTTGCTTACACCGAACCGCCTCTGCCGGCAGTGGAGCGCCCCCGCCTCGGCGTAGCCCTCGGCGGCGGATTCGCGCGCGGCATCGCCCATCTGGGAGTTCTCCGCGTCCTCGAAGAGGAAAATATTCCCGTCGATTATTTGACCGGAACGAGCGCGGGAGCCTTAATGGGCATCTCTTTTGCCAGCCGCCACACCATTCCGGAAATTGAGCGCCAGGCGCAGGCCACTCGCTTTAAGGATTTCGGCAACTGGAAACTTTCCTGGATGGGCCTCGCCTCCAACCAAAAACTGGAGCATTATCCCCGAAAATATCTGGGCGTGAGTACATTTGAG
>DATAPT010000636.1:0-3215 GCA_036265065.1 Candidatus Acidiferrales bacterium
GGATTGGATGATGCCAGGACAGAATGGCGTCGATGTCTGCCGCGCTTTAAGAAAGCAACGGCCGGAGCCCTATACGTACATTCTCCTGCTGACGGCGAAAGACGCTAAGGATAGCGTAGTCGAAGGTCTGGAATCTGGCGCTGATGATTATTTGACCAAGCCGTTTAATCCGCAAGAATTAAAAGCTCGAATTCGAGTCGGCTTGCGGCTGCTGGAGTTGGAAGACAATCTTGTACAAGCTCGCGAGACGATGCGGTTTAAGGCCATGCACGATGCGTTGACCGGCGTCTGGAATCGTGGAGCGATTTTGGAAAACATGGAAAGGGAAGTCTGGCGATCCCGCCGCGAAAGTATTTCCCTTGGAGTTTTGATTCTTGACCTGGATCACTTCAAGGCTGTGAATGACAATTACGGCCATCTCACAGGAGATGCCGTGCTTAGGGAAATCACCAAAAGAATGCAAATCGATGTCCGGCCGTATGACGCAGTGGGCCGTTACGGGGGCGAAGAATTTCTTGTTCTGTTGCCGGGTTGCAACCGCGATGTAACCAGGGCTACAGCGGAGAGGCTCCGAAAAATTATTTCCGTTTCACCAGTTGAGACCGCCACGGGTTCTCTAAAGATAACGATGAGCATTGGCGCGGTGGCCACTGGTGATTGGCCGCAGAACTCTCCAAGCCAGATCTTGCAAATGGCGGACTCAGCCTTGTACCGTGCAAAACAGGAAGGTCGCGATCGTACGGTCATGGCGGGGGATTCTGAAAACGAGGAAGCGCATCGCATAACCCGCGAGCTTTCGGTTCAAGGGGTGGACAAAGAGTAAGTTATGGAATGACCGGCTAGACGGATCTATCTCAGGAATTCGAAGGCGCCGCAATGTTCTGCGGGACTTCACTTCTGACAACTTCCACGCGTTGCACGCCGCCCCATCGAATATGTTCCTGCTCAAAACGATTTTGTATCCGCCGGCGCAATTCACGCGCAGCGTCATCCTGCCGGCCGGGAACGGTGCGAAGTTGTAGGCGCAGCGTCACACCGGACGGGCCAAAAGAATCAACTCCCAGCGCGCGCGGCCCATCCACCAAAACCGGAGACCAGGAAATATCGGCACGCAACTCGGAGCAGACGCGTTCGAGCGCGGTGAGCGCTGCGTCAGACGACGCCTCCAGCGGAATGGAAATATCCACAAAAACCTGGCCCCAATCGCGGCTAAGGTTCGCGACCTGCGAAATCTCGCCGTTGGGAATGCTGACGACAGCCCCCTGAATATCCCGCACCACGGTGCGCCGCAACGTCACGTGCTCGACGCGACCGACCACGGCGCCAATCTTAACGGATTCCCCGACCGCGAACTGATCTTCAATGATGATAAAAAAACCGTTGATCAGATCGCGAACCAGATGTTGCGCGCCAAACCCCACCGCCAGGCTCGCGAGCCCCGCGGCCGCGGCAATGGGCGTCACGTTGAAGCCAAACTCCGGAAGTGTTGTCAGGATCGCGCCGACAATAATGATGGCGGTTCCGGCGCTGTACAAAAGACCTGCCATCGTTTTTACGTGCTGTTCGCGCATACGCGCGATGCGTCCACTGCTCTCGGTTCCAGCGAGAGGGAGCAGGCGGCGAGTCACAACGCGCAAGAGCCGATTCAGGATCAGGGCGATGACCACGATCGCGGCGATGCGAATTCCTCGGGCTATCGCAAAATCCGTCCATTTAAATAAGTTTGGGTTCATAATATCTGCATAAGATTACAGCACCGCGGGTTTGGTCACAAGACAAGTGGCGGCCAATTGTTTTTGAATTGGAGGTATATCCATTGGAGACTGGACGCAGATTTTTCATGTCGAGGATTGCTGCGACATTGGCCGGAGCAAGCGACTTGCTGACGGCGGACCAACGACGTGGAGTTCAGGGACCGCCGATTACGCAAATTCCCGATGCCAGCCAATCGGGAAGGGGCGATGAAACGGTTCAACCTCCACGCATAGATCCAAAAGTGCAGCTCAAGGAAGATCAAAAAGCATTGAGGCGAGATGTGGATCGCTTGCTGCAAATGGTCAAGGAATTGAAACAAGAATCGGACAATACACCTGAGACGGACGTGCTATCGCTTTCCCTGGTCAAGAAGACGGAGGATATTGAAAAGCTCGCGCGGCAGATCAGGGATCGCATCCGCGCCAGCTGATTCCTGAGCCCGGCTATCCGATACTTGCCAAGCAAGTGAAATTGCCGGGCCTCGTGATTATTGAGGCGATTATCGATGAACATGGCGATGTGAAAGGCATGCAAGTCCTCATCGGCCATCCGTTGCTCGTCCCCGCCGCATTCGCCGAGGTCTCGAAAAGAAAATACGAACCGACGATTCTGGATGGCGCGCCGACGCCAATCGATTTAAGGGTCGAGATCAGATTTAGTTTTTCGTAGCGGAAAATGAACGCGTTCACAAACTGAGCAAGCTTCCGCCCAGCACTCAGGAAAATGCCTCAGCGTTCAATAGATTTGCCTTGACATTTTGTATTCATCGAAGTGTAATTCGGTGAACAGCGTTAATTGCGCCTTGTCTTGATTGGATTTGGTGCTTTGAGTTTGAGGTGTTATTCCTTGATTAGCCGGTTTGCCTCTATTTTGGTTTGCCTGTTGTTATTAGTTGCCGCCGTCGACACGATTCCCGACCCGGAAGCTATAACCTCGTTGAGCAGCCATGGCAGTGACATTTGCGCATGCCACCTGCATGTTTCCTCCGCGCGACAGCTAAAAGAACAGACGCTTCTGGCCAGTCTCCCCAATCGATTGAATTGGTTCTTCTGGATGTCTGCCTTTGACGCCCAACCTCAAGGGCGTTTAAACCTGCCTCGAGTTCAACACGCAGCAGATAGTTCGCCTCCCGTTTTATCCTAATAAAATCGCCAAATCCTAACTGAGCGGGATCGAAACCGTTCCCCGCGTCTATAAAAAGATATTTTTTGAACGTGTGTTCGTCATAGACATGACGGGAAGGGATATAGGCGTCCCCAAAGGAGCGCAGGAAGAATCAGCGGAACGGTTACTGACCAGACCAGCAGCGCTGTCGGAGGCGCCACAGTCACGGTCACCGGTACGCAAAGAGGCTTCACACACACGCTCACCACGGATGAGGGTTCAAAACTATTGAACGCCAAAACTTCACCCTGGAGGGCCGGATGGAAATCCGGCCCTCTTTTTGCAAGGAGGCAGTA
>DATAPT010000637.1:0-2412 GCA_036265065.1 Candidatus Acidiferrales bacterium
TGCGAGCTGTGGTTAAACGCGAGGCCCTGAAATGGCCTGTGGCGTTTTTGCCGGGAGAAAACGCGCCTGAACAGATTTTGATTGATATCGGGGCAGATGAACATGAATTTCTAGCGGGGCTTGCAGGGGAACTCGGAGTAACAGAAGCAGTGATCAGGATGGCGCTTGGTCACGTCGCTGGAGTCGACCATCATGACTATTTTAGAGAATTTGCAAATGTCGCTCGACCGGATGTCGCAAATGTTCTGCGCGGATTTGTCCGTGTCTGGCTTAGAGACCCAGCGAACGAGGTGACAGCCGTTAATTTTATTAAGGCAATTCGAGAAGCAACCGGCTTAGAGTGACAGACCAACGGGGGCGGGTAGCCCGGCCCTTGGCTTAGAATTTTGGGTGCCCGGCCTTCGATTTTGAATGGCGGGGATTTTTGCCTGTGCCTCAAGGGCGGGTGGCCAGGCATTTGACTGGGATTTTGGTCTACTGTGCGGAGGCTGCTGAGAGTTAACCCAATTTCGGATTTGGATTGATGTAATTCACTCGCTTAAATTTTGGAGGAATTTCAAATAGCGACGTATCGTATGTGCCTCTCTCATGCTTCATGTCCGTTTCTGATTTTCCTTCTGTTTGCCTCGTACTTCCATCGGGCAATGTAACGCTGCTCCGCGATGCTCGGATTTCCTGAACGGCGAAGCCTGTTTCCGGCTCTCCAATATCGATAAATTCAGGAATTTCCGCCGGGTTTTGTGAGCGCGACGATCGCGCAGAAAGAAAGGCATGACCTCAGCCGTCACCTTCGCGAACCGAAATACTATTTGTGCGGATCAGTTGGCTGATGCGGCGAATCGGCGGCGCGCCAGCGCTGTTCGAGGGAGGGAATAATTGCGCCGCCGATATTTGCCATGTTCAAGTCGGGGAGCGGCGGGCGCTCGGCCCAGGGATTGATCGCGCGAATTAGCGACCCGGCAAATCGAACCTGCGCCCAAACCATGTCTTTGAACGAATGGCGCGGCTTATTCCCATTTGCTCGGACGAGGAGGACGGTCACGTCGTCTTCGGTCAGATTGTTCGGGTAGCGATCCCTGATTTCACGCAGCAGCGTCTTGGTTAAAAGGTTCGGCGCTACATCGCCCACGTGGCGCATAATTCGCAACAGCCCGGGCTCGCCGAGCATTTCCCCGTCCGCGTCGCGGGACTCAATCAACGCATCCGTGTAGACGAGCATACAGTCGCCATTTTCGAGTTCCACGTCAAACTGCTCGAACTCCGTCATGTCCAGAATCCCCAGAGGAATGTTATTCGCCGCGCCATCGTTTTCCGCCTCGGCGCCAAGCAGGGTCCATTCTTTTTCTGCGGACCGGTATAAAAGCGGCCGCGGGTGGCCCGCGTTGCACACAATCATGCGCCGCGTGGGCGCAAAAAATGTGGCCACGACTGCCGTTGCGAATGTGCCCACTTCGGAAAGCGCCGTAAACTCCTGATTGAGCAGCCGCACAAATTCCGTCTGGTCCAGGCGATTGACGAATCGCCGCATCAGCGTGCGAAGATTTGCAGCCGTGGAGGCCACGGAAATTCCGTGTCCCGCCACATCCGCCAGCAACAAGCGAGTGATGCGCCCCGTGGCGCAGCTCGATGCGTAATACACATCTCCGCCGCGCTGCGCGTCGCCGAATGGCCTGCTGTAAACCCACGCGTCCAGCCCGCCCATTTCAACGCCGCGCGTCGTGAGCTGGCTTCCGCCCCAGACCTCCATGCATGTCATGTGCCGCGCGGACGGCTGGCCCACGGCTGCATCCTTGCTTGGATTTGGGTTCGGAATCGGGTTTGGTGTTGACATGGATTCTGTCCTAATTCACCGGACGATTTGCAAAGTATTGCTCCAGGCTTGATTTTACCTCGGCCATTCCGCGAAGCGCATTGCGGTCCAGCGCGGCGACCACGGCCGCGACATCCTTCCCGCTGACCGGCTCATCATGCGAGTAATAATGGGTCCACACGGTTGTGCCTGATTTCGACTCGTGCAATTCCAGATCGACTGTTACGCGGGACACAACCGGGCTGCCGGAAATCTCCTTAAAATCGTAGAGGCGGCCGTACAGAATGTAGTCGCCATGAGAATTGCTGCGCAGAAAATCCACCGCGCGATATTTTCCCGACGCTCTCAGGTCTCGTAGCAGCATTTGCACCAGCATTTCGTTCGGAGGCTCCGCCCATTTCTGATACTTATACGTGCCCATCGTCTCGGCGGATGAGCCATACACGATAGAATCTTCCCGGTACATATGCGAAGCCCTCAACGGACCCAGCAACAAGGTGACGGGATAAGGACTTGTTTCCCTTGCGCTCGCCGAATCTCCGGGAATCGTAAGCTCATAAAATTTGCTGGGGCGCGCGGCTCCGCACCCGGTGAAAAGGCCG
>DATAPT010000638.1:0-5631 GCA_036265065.1 Candidatus Acidiferrales bacterium
CCAAATTCGAAGTGCCGTGTAACCCAAAGCGAACACAATTGCGATCGATAAAATAGAGAAGACGGTATTCATAGAAACGGCGGTATCCAATAAAAATTAGATTAAATGATGACGAACCAATGAGATTCTAAATCTCTCTAAACTCTAATTCATTTAAATTCACTACGAGGTTCCCTATTCGCCCGCATTCATGAAATTAGATAAGACAGGTTCGGAGGCGATTTCAAAATATTAATCTAGAACCGTTTGTATATATAGCCGTTATATCCCGATATGTAAATAGGGGACTAAATCACAGCTTTTCTCGGTGTCTGTGAATCAATTCGAGGTTTATATCTACCAATCTTCGAACCGGCCCTGAAATGTAACTGCAATATAATCAATATGTTCCATGCTTAGTGTTCCTGGAAGGCCCTCCGGCGATTAAAAACCGGCCCATCTTTATGAGTTCCTTATGAAATTTAATGTATTTATTTAGGCCGCCAATTCTATAGAGAGGTTCCGAATTGGCCGATCAACATAAAGAAATATCGCCAGGAGGAATCCGCACTGTTCCGCGCCATGAAGCGTGAGGCACTCCCGCCGGTTTCATTGCCGAAGTCGGGCTAAGCCGAGTTTTTACAAAGGAGAAAGCGCCCGCGCGCATCGTGTGCTGCCGAGGTTCTTAAACAAGAAAGATATGCCAACAAACCAAGCGCCTCAAATAACGAACACGGACCCAAAAACCGGATTACCCCGAGTCGTCATTGCCACGACCGCCATGCTTTCCTTCATTTCGTTCTGGAGAGCGGCTGCGATCGTTTTGAATGACCTGGGATCGTCTGCTTTTTATGCGGGCGCAATCGCTGAGCAGGCGATCGGGAAAGCCGCTCCCTGGTTTATTTTGGCGATTATGCTTTTCGCCTATGCTGTGCGATCGATGTACATCGAGAGCTGCAGCATGTTCGTGCGCGGCGGAGTTTACCGGGTTGTGAAAGAGGCGATGGGCAGCACGCTGGCGAAGTTTTCCGTGTCTGCCTTGATGTTCGATTATATTTTGACGGGGCCGATCAGCGGCGTGTCCGCGGGCCAGTACTTGACGGGTTTTTTGAATGAGTTGTTCGCGCGTTTTCATTTCAATCTGGTTCTTCCGATTAATTCGACTTCGGCAATTTTCGCAATCGTGGTCACCGTATATTTCTGGTGGGAAAATATTAAGGGAATTCCGGAATCCAGCGGAAAGGCGCTGCGGATCATGTATGTGACCACCGTAATGGTGGTGGTCATGATTGGCTGGTGCATTTTGACCGTGATCATGCGCGGCGCGCACCTTCCTCCATTTCCGTCAAAAGCCACGATGACGTTTGCTCCCGAGGCATTGGGTTGGCTTCGTTTGAGCACGCTGCCGCACACGATCGCGGTGATCGGTATCTTGATCGGCCTGGGACATTCCGTTCTGGCCATGAGCGGCGAGGAAACGCTGGCGCAAGTTTACCGTGAAGTTGAACATCCCAAACTGCCAAACCTGGAAAAGGCCGGTCTGGTTATATTCGTTTACAGCTTGATTTTCACCGCAGGCGTTTCGTTTTTCGCATCCATGATTATTCCGGACGCGGTCCGGCCACAGTTTTTCGGAAACCTGATCAGCGGGCTGGCATTGAATTTTGTGGGGCCATTTAATCTCAAGCTGGCTTTCGAGGGTTTTGTCGTCATCGTTGGCGTCTTGATGCTCGCGGGAGCCGTGAATACGGCCATCGTGGGATCGAACGGAGTTTTGAATCGCGTCTCGGAAGACGGCATTCTGCCGCATTGGTTTCGCCACCCGCATCCCCGCTTCGGAACTTCCTACCGGATGCTCAACTTGGTTGTGGCGCTGCAACTCCTGACGATTATCCTCAGCCGTGGAGACATCTTCGTACTGGGCGAGGCCTATGCGTTTGGAGTGATGTGGAGTTTTTCGATGAAGGGGCTGGCAGTGCTGGTGCTTCGGTATAAGCAGCCTGGGAAGCGAGATTTCCGCGTGCCGCTGAATTTCACAATTGGCCATACGGAGATTCCTGTTGGCCTTGGGTTGATTACCCTGGTGCTCTTCTCTCTAAGCATCATGAATCTTTTCACGAAGCAAGTAGCGACGATCTCGGGAGTGGCGTTCACCCTGATTTTCTTCACGATATTTGAAATTTCCGAAAAAATTACGTTGAAGCATGGCGCTAAACATCAGGAGTTGGACCAGTTTAATCTCGAGTCGGACGGCGAGTTAACTCCCGCTGCGCTCGGAGTGCGTCCCGGCAATGAGCTGGTGATGATCCGCAACTCGAATACACTTTACAATCTTGGCGCCGTGCTGGACAGGATCAATCCTCGTTTGCAGGATGTGGTTGTTCTCCATTTGCGAGTCATGGGCAGGGCGGGTTCAGGGGAAAATGAGCTTGAGGCTGAGGATCTATTCAGCATCAATGAGCAGGAGTTATTTACGCGCGCGTTGTCCCTGGCGGAAAAAAGAGGGAAGTCGATTCATCTGGCGGTAGCCCCGGCAAACGCCAAATGGGACGGAATTCTGCGTGCCGCGCAAAGCCTGCAATCTTCGACGATCGCTCTGGGAATGTCATCCTGGAGGGCCATGGCGGATGAGGCTCGCATGGCGGGGCTTGCGTGGGAAGCTTTGCCGGAACCCAGGCCCAATCTGACGCTGGAAATTTATTCGCCGGACGGGCAGGAGCATGTTTTTTATCTTGGTCCGCATGCCCCGCGATTGACATCGAAGGAAATCGATTTGCTGCATGGGATCTGGTTGGAGCTCAGCAGCGAAGTCGCGCCAGAGGAACTTCATCACCACGATGTCGTCCACATCGCTCTCGAAGAGCTTCGCAAAAGCATCGACAACGGGAAGCGCGCGGAAATCGTTGACGCATTGCGACAGCACCTGGTCGACATTCGGGATCGACGCGGTCCTCACTCGTAATTTCTCTCGATTCAATTCATCGCCGAATATCATTTTTCCACCTGCTGGCATAGAATACTGCCTGCAAAATTGCGCCTGATCATCCCGACAACAGACGGACGAGGAGCCTAGATGAAAGCGATTCAAGTTGCGCAAACTGGCGGAGTGGAAGTCCTGACGCTGGTTGACACCCCGACACCGCAACCTAAGCCGAACGAAGTGATCGTCAAGATCGCCGCGGCCGGTGTGAACTTCATTGACGTCTATTTCCGCGAAGGACGCTACCCGGTGACTCCGCCATTTATTCTTGGCCAGGAAGCGGCCGGCGTGGTGAGCGAAGTGGGAAGCGACGTGAAGGACTTTAAAGTAGGCGATCGTGTGGCCTACACGGGCATTACCGGGGCGTATGCGGAATATGGGGCCGTGCCTGCGGACCGGCTGGTTCGAGTGCCTGCGGGCGTCTCAGACCATCAGGCTGCCGCCGCGATGCTTCAGGGGATGACGGCGCATTACCTGGTCTACAGCACGTACCCGTTGAAGAAGGGTGAGACCGCGTTAATCCATGCTGCCGCAGGTGGTGTTGGACTGATTCTTGTGCAGATGGCGAAGAATATTGGCGCGAGGGTGATCGGCACGGTAAGCACCGAAGAAAAGGCAAAACTTGCACGGGAAGCCGGCGCGGATGAAATCATTTTTTATACCAAGCAGGATTTTGATGCGGAGACCAAACGCCAGACGGACGGAAAGGGAGTCCACGTCATTTATGACGGCGTGGGCAAGACTACGTTTGACCAGGATCTTAATTGCCTTCGTCCGAGGGGTTATCTTGCGTTATTTGGAGCTTCCAGCGGACCAGTGCCCCCATTTGACCTGGGCAAACTGGCGGTAAAGGGATCGCTATTCGTCACTCGTCCAACTTTGGTACATCATATTGCAAGCCATGAGGAGTTGCAGCAGCGAGCGACGGATGTTTTGAATATGATCGTTTCAGGCAAGCTTAAGTTGAGAATCGAATACCTTTATCCGCTTAAGGATGTGCAGCAAGCGCATAGAGATCTGGAAGGCCGGAAGACGACCGGAAAATTACTTTTAATTCCCTGACAATTGGCCGGAAATCAGGTATAAAAAGGGGTTTAGGCGTCCTAATTGCGGGGCGCCCGATTGTCATATGGATATGTTGCACGCTGGGCCCAAGTGAGTTAACATCAGAGTTATACCGAGTTGGTTTGTTTGCCCTGACCTTTCGTTAAGTCTCGAGGAGCCTCATGTCCCGTGCAAAAGTGGTTCTCAAACCTGCACCCACAAATCTGGCGTCGCTCATTCGCGGTCTTTACGGACGCGTTGCAAAGCAGCTAAAAGTAGATCCCTCATACGTGAGCCGAGTGGCCAGGGGAGAGCGTCAGTCGGATGAGATCGAATTGTCACTGGAGCGTGAATTACGACGGATTATGTCCCAGGTCAGTACGAGTCATAATGGCGCAAAGCGTCATTCCTCCAAGCGTTCCCGAACCGCAAATAATAAGAAAAAGAAAAAAGTAGCTTAGTACTGGGACTCGCTTGAACAATAATTGCAACTTCTATTGTTGTTGCTGTGCGGGTTGTTGTGCGCGTTCCACTGCCGGAGGCTCTTCGGGTATCACGATCTTATTTTCGTTGAGCTGCTCGTTGCCGTCATCATCGACGGACGGCCGCAAGCTCACGTCGACGGAAAGTCTCTGCCCCGCATGGCCCTTGTAAACCCCCCGAACAGGAGCAACGTCACCATAATCGCGACCGTAGGCAATCCGTACGTGCTGTAACCCCAAGGGTTTTCCGAGTGTTGGATCCAGGCCCACCCATCCTATGTCCGGCAGGTAAACTTCAGCCCAAGCATGGGAAGCCGATCCTCCAATGACTTCTTGCAGTTTTGCGTTTGGCGACGCGGCGCTTTCCGGAACCAGATAACCGGAGACGTAACGCGCGGGCAGTCCTTTCTTGCGGACAACTCCGAGAAGCAGATGCGCGAAATCCTGGCACACGCCTGCACCCAGGGCAAGGGAATCCAGGATGGAAGAGTTCACGTGGGTTGCGCCTTTTACATAGCTAAATTTTTCGTGAATCATCGACGACGCGGCTTGCACGAAGCCGGATGCCGTTCCATCGGAACCGCCGCACGCTGCGGCCATTAATTCGTCTAATTGAGGAACGTGCGGGACATAGCTCGAAGGAGTGAGGAAGTCCAGAAATTCCTCTTCGAGTTGGTCGCGGCGATCCTCGAGATCGCAAAGTTTTATTCCGGCTGTTGGAAAAACGGCTGCTTCGTGCGCAAGAACAACCGATTCGGCTTCCACCCTCAAGTGATGGTGCTCGGGAAGAATATTAAATTGGTGCACCCAATTGCCGAACGAATCGCGGTAGGAAGTGCCGCGCGAAACAGGATTCGTAACCAGGCGGAAAGAAAGGCAGCTCTGCATTTCATCGTGGATGGGCCTGAGGCGCACCTCGTTGTAACTTTCAGAGACCGGCCCGTCATATCGAAATTCCGTTGCATGCACCAGATGATATCGATTCATTCGACCACCACGTAATAGAAGTAGTTACGAGCGATGTCTTCACCGATTTGTCCGCACATTTGGAGCATTTCACTCAGGTAGGAATGCAAACCTAGATGGAATATTTCCATGATCCGGTCATAACGAAGTCTTTCGAGAACTTTTCCCACGAGCCGTTCG
>DATAPT010000639.1:0-4103 GCA_036265065.1 Candidatus Acidiferrales bacterium
TTCGGACACCACTCCAGCATGGCCGAAGCTTGCAGTTCAGGTTGGCTGCAGGCGCGAAATACTTCTGGAATCGCTGCGGCAAGCGGCGCGATCGATCCGGAATTTTCCGCCACGAAAACGGCGTAAAGGATGCCAGAAGCCCGCGCAAGTGTTGCAATATCGGCGTGATTCTCTTTGGCGATTGCCGCTAATTTGGAAATCAACGAAGGCATCGCATTGGGCAGAGCGCTCAGCCGAAATATCGCCGCTTCCGGCGCGGATTCCAAGGCGAGGCGCGGAAATTCACAAATGCGCTCAAACAGTGCGAAATGCGCCCCCTCTTCAACCGGAAGAAATTCAACTGCGCTAGCCGTGGCCGCCATGTGACCAAGTTCATGCGCGTAGCGATCGACGACGGCGGGCTGGCCTGCCGCAGTAATGATCACTGACCATAGGCCCGGAGAAATTCGAGCGAACGCTTCTCCCGAAAAAATAAGCTGCCCGGCGCTGGGATCGGCAACTTCCACCAGTTGCGGTGTGAGAACGGAATGCGCCACGGAACGGCAGAAATCAAACGCGCCTTCAGCCGATGAAAAAGATGCGATAAATGTTTTTTGCGCCTGCGGCATGGGAAACGTGCGGAAATTTATACGCGTAATTACGGCGAGCGTGCCGAGCGATCCGATCAGCAATTTGTGCAGATCGTAGCCGGTCACATTTTTTACGACGCGGCCGCCGCTTTTCGCCTGCGCGCCTTCGCCGGTCACAAATTCCATGCCCAGGCAAAAATCGCGAACTGCGCCATATGCATGGCGCAGCGGCGAACTTGAATTCGTGGCCACGATGCCGCCGACGGTGGCGCGATCCGAAAACGGAACCGCAAGCGGCAGGAATTGCCTCTGCTCGCCTAAAGTGCGCAGCAAATCTTCCATCCGCATGCCGGGCTCGACACCAAGAGTCAGATCCTTGGGATCGTAGGCCAGCACGTGATTGAGCCTGGAAAGATCGAGAGCGATGTCATATCGCGAGGGTGGCGATCCGATGCCCAGCTTGGAACACCCACCGGTGGGAATTGCCGCCAGTTTTTCCATGGCGGCGAATTGAACAATTTCCGCAATCTGCGCAGCGTCCGCAGGACGCACAATCACCGCGGGAAGCACACCGCAAACTTCGCGCACAGTGATTTCCGCAGGATCCGTCACAACGAACGAGCCGCCAACAATTTCTTCCAGCCGAGTGAATGACGCTTGCGTGGGTTGGCTCATGTGGCCATTGCCGTCGCTGCAGGCGATTGTGGCACGCGGATTTCGCCGCAGGCTTTGCCCATGGGCAAAACTTTTCCGGGATTCAGCAGGCTCGCGGGATTGAATGCCGTGCGTACGCGCTCCATCAGCGCGAGATCGTCCGGCGTGAAAATCAACGGCATCAGTTCATTTTTTTCCATGCCGATACCGTGTTCCCCAGTAAGCGCGCCGCCCACCTCCACACAATGCCGCATAATTTCGCCGCCGGCGGCCACCACACGGGCGAATTGCGCGGCATCGCGCTCGTCGAACAGAATGAGCGGATGCAGGTTGCCATCACCCGCATGAAAAATGTTGCCGATCTGCAAATCGTATTTTTTGCTAATTTCCTCGATGCGGCGCAAAGTTTCCGGCAGACGCGTGCGCGGGATGACGCCGTCCTGCACATAGTACATGGGAGAAATGCGCCCCATCGCGCCAAAGGCTTCTTTGCGACCTCTCCACAAAAGATTGCGCTCCTGATCGGTGCGCGCCGCACGCACTTCGCGCGCCCGATGTTCACGGCAAACCTCGGTAATCTCGGCAGCCTGCGCTTCCACGGCTTCTTTCAATCCCTCCACTTCAATCAGCAGAACAGCCGCGCAGTCTTTCGGAAATCCCGCGTGAACGTAATCCTCCACCGCGCGAAGCGTAAAACCGTCCAGCATTTCACAAGCTGCAGGTGTAATTGCCCGAACGGTGATATCGACTACGGATTCGGTAGTGTCATCCAGAGTGTCATAGACCGCGAGTAGCGTTTTCACTGCCTCCGGCTTGCGCATCAGTCGCACGGTAATTTCCGTGACCAGCGCGAGAGTTCCTTCGGACCCGACCAACAAACCGCCTAAATCATAGCCGGCTGTCTCGATATTTTTTCCGCCGATTCGCATAATTTCGCCATCGGTCAATACGAGTTCGATCCCGGTCACATGATTAGTCGTCACGCCGTAGGCCAACGTATGCGGTCCGCCGGAATTTTCAGAAACGTTGCCGCCGATCGTGCACGCTTTTTGGCTCGAAGGATCAGGCGCGAAAAACAAACCGAGGTGCTCGACCGCGCGCGACAAATCAAGGTTGACGACACCCGGCTGGACGACGGCGCGAAGATTCGCTTCGTCAATCTCCAGGATTCGATTCATCCGCGAAAATACAATTACAATGCCTCCGCTTCGCGCAATGGCTCCGCCGGAAAGACCGGTGCCCGCGCCTCGCCCGACAATGGGAGTTTCGTAGCGATTTGCAAGCTTTACGATTCCGGAAACTTCGCGCGCTGAACTGGGGAAAACAACGCAGCGTGGGGAACCCAAATCCACCGAACCGTCGTATTCATAGAGCATCAAATCTTCAGCGGAAGACAGCACGGCGCGGGGGCCGAGCAGGGCTTCGAGTTCGCGAATGAGTTGTGGCTGCACGAAAATATTTTGTAAGGCTATTCGCAACTATAGTCTGTGCCTTTAGGGAGGTCAACTCGGGGACTCGACGACGCTCGTAAGTAATTAACAACAGGCACGTTGTGAATGCCTGCGCATTAAAATTATTAGAAATGTCGCGAAAAGTTCATGGAAGAGGTTAAAATCCGAGGCAACGGTTTGTTCAGCAGTCACGGCCGGCTGTTTGTTTTCTTTGGGGAAGATTCATCTTATAACTTTGTGCGCACAAACTGGCAGTCAGACAATTATCGGAGATGAGTATTGATGGGCCTATTCTCAAAATTATTCGGCTCGAAAAATTCGGAAAATGATGGGCCGCCCATGCAGGAAGTGGAGGTACATTTCGCATACGGGTCCACAAATTTTCAGCACGTGTATGCCTTTGGAGATGTGCTGCAGCATGCAATTGCGGAAGCCAAAGTTGGCGAGTATGACGGGCATGCGCTTCCTGCCGATGGGAGCGAAGGGCGATATTTTGTGTACGGACCTGATGCCGAAGCCATCTACAAAGTGATTGCCCCTGTTCTGGAAAAGTCGCCCATGATGCGCGGAGCGACCGTGACGCTGATATATGGACCACGCCGCCGTGGCACTCCAAAACGTGTGATCGAGCTTCCCGAGTAATTTTCCAATCGATTGATTCTCGATGAATCGTTCTAAATTATTACTTTAGCCGGCGGGCAGTTGGTAGGCGTACACGACGTCGCCGCATCGATTGTGATACTCTCTGCCAGTTGTTTATCCAACACCGAGGCCTCGTGTGAGCAAGCCGAAACTTTTTTCCACGCACATTTTGTTTGAAGGACCACGCAAAAAGCTGGAGGAGCATTTTGAAGTTGATTATTGGATGGGCGATGAGCGCCCGTCCCGCGAAGAATTCCTCAAGCGAGTCGCAGGCATAGACGCGCTTGTTTGTCTGCTGACGGAAAGAGTCGATGCGGAAATGCTCGAGGCCGCCGGGCCCCGCTTGCGGATTGTTGCGAATGTCGCAGTGGGCTACGACAATATTGATGTGCCCGCCTGCACGAAACGCGATGTCGCCGTGACCAACACGCCGGGCGTGCTGGATGAAACGACAGCCGATTTCACGTGGACCTTGCTGATGGCTGTTGCCCGGCGACTCATTGAAGCAGACCACATGGCGCGGTCCGGCGCATGGAAAAAGTGGAATCTCGATCAACTGTGCGGGACGGATATTTGGGGCAAGACGCTTGGGATTATCGGATTTGGCCGCATTGGCCGCGCTGTGGCGCGCCGCGCTTCCGGATTTCGCATGCGCGTCATTTACCATAGTACTTCGCGCGCGCCGTTGGAAATGGAAAAGGAATTAAATGCTGAGTACATGTCGCGGGACGAAGTCTTCGAGCAGGCCGATTTCGTTTCGCTTCATGTTCCGCTAAATGCGGCAACC
>DATAPT010000640.1:0-3626 GCA_036265065.1 Candidatus Acidiferrales bacterium
ACTGTCCGGCGGCGAGAAGCAGCGCGTGATTTTAGCGCGGGCTTTGGCACAACAGCCTCGACTGATTTTGCTGGACGAGCCTACTTTGCATTTGGATATTGGCGCGCAGGTGGAATTGCTGGAACGCTTGCGCCAACTTGCGCAAGAAAATCGTTACACCGTGGTTGTCGTCACGCACGAGCTTGGACTCGCGGCGGAATTCGCGGATCAGGTGGTGTTGCTGCAGCACGGGCGCTGCCTGCGCGTGGGGTCGCCCGCCGCCGTGTATCAAAAAGAATTGCTCGAGCAGGTGTTTGATGCGCCGCTCGATGTGGAACTCGGTCCCGCGGGAAGGCCGCGCGTGAATTTGCGCGCTCGACGCGGCGAGGATATTTCGTAATGGAGGTAGTAATTCTGTGGCGTAGGCTTCAGAGTCTGTGTGAGAACTGCAAAATTGGAACCTCAGCGGCTAAAGCCGTCCTCATTTTGCGGAACTTATGTCGTGGCTAAAGCCACGACCCACAATGATTCTGCAGTTCTCACACAGACTCTTCAGCCTGCGGATTTTAATCCCTGCAAGGACTAAACCCCGCAGGCTAATGCCTACGCTACTTTTCACCCGAAGCAATGCGGATTCCTGGCCATGCCAGGACCGCTGCGTTTCGCCACAATAACCGTAGACTCCGTGCCGGGAAGACGGTGAAAAACCGTCGCCGCCGCGCGACTGTAAGGCGGGAGAAATTCCGCGCGTGCCACTGCCCTTTAACATGGGGCGGGAAGGGCGCGCGGCGCAAATCCGCCGAGCCAGGAGACCGACGGAGTCCACAACCGCTAAGCCGGAAACGATCCCGGACACGCGGACAACCTATCTCCCGCGCGAGACGGGAGAGGAGGCTTTTCCTATGCGTTTCTCCGTTCGTGTTTTAGTTCTTCTCTTGTTCTCCGCTTTTTTTACAATCATTTTTTCACCGCCTCGCTTAATCGCTCAATCGCAAACAGCGAAGATTTCCGGCGTGGTCACCGACCCGCATGGCGCCGCAATTGCCGGAGCGCAGGTCAGCGCTGAGCCTGCTTCTTCGGGCAGCACTGCAAGCGATGGCGTTTCCTCGAACGATGGGCAATTTTCGCTGGTGCTTGTTCCGGGCAAGTATCGCCTGACGATTGCACGCGATTCATTTACAACCGCCCAGCAGGAAATTAATGTTACCTCTGGTGAAAGCCGCGAGGCCAATGTGCGGCTTGCGCTGGAACCGCTTTCATCAAAAGTAGTGGTTACCGCGCAGGCCTTGCCGCTCGACGCCGATTCTTCTCCCGCGCCGCTCACCATTCTTACGCGCGAAGAGATTGATCATCGCGTGGCCAACTCGCTGCCAAATCTATTGGCGACGCAACCGGGTTTTAGCCTTGGGCGAACAGGAGCGGAGGGCGGGACGGCTTCCCTATTCCTGGATGGCGGAAATTCAAATTACACAAAGGTGCTGGTCGATGGCGTGCCGGCGAATACGCCGGGCGGCCTGATCGACTATTCCAATTTCACGCTCGAAAATATCGACAAAATTGAAATCGTGCACGGGGCGGAAAGCGCGCTGTATGGTTCGGACGCGATGGATGGAGTCATCCAGATTTTCACGCATCGCGGGACTACGCGCGTGCCGGAATTTACGGCGTTCGCGGACGGTGGCAACTTTGACACGGGTCATGGTGGCGCGGAACTATCCGGCCTGCTTGGACGCTTCGATTATTCCGCCGCGGCTTCCGACATGGAGACGAGCGGCCAGGGCCCGAATGATGCGTTTCGCAATCGAACGATCTCCGGAAATTTCGGCTGGCGACTTTCCGACACGGCGCGCATCGGACTTTCTCTTAGAGATAACGATAGCGAAGCGGGCACGCCCGGGCAAACGCTTCTCTTCCCCGCGAATCCGACAGACACGATCTCTCTGCACAATTTCGGCGCGGGATTGCACGCGGAATTTACAACGGGCTCGCACTGGCATCACCAACTGAGCGGCAATGAAACGTATTTTCGCGAATTCAATTTCGATCCATTTTTCCAAACGTTCTATCAATACAATCGCGCTGCCTTCACTGGCGAGTCCACCTACCTTATCCGCGGATTCGCGTTTACCGCGGGATATGAATATGAAGTTGAAAACGGATTTCTCAGTTTCATCGATATGCACACGCGCCGCAACAATCAGTCGGGTTTTCTCGATGCGCGGTGGCAACCCTTCGCACGCCTCACTCTGAATGCCGGAGCACGCGCGGAAGATAACTCCGCCTACGGTACTCGCGTTGTGCCTCGCGCGGGTGCGTCCTATGTGTTGCGGACTGCCCAGGGCGCGTTCGGCGACACGCGCTTGCACGCGACATACGGGGACGGGATCGTGGAACCGCGCTTCGATCAGTCCTTCGGAGACGATCCGTGTTTCCCAGGCAATCCAGCTCTTTCGCCCGAACAGAGCCGCACGATTCACGCGGGTGTCGACCAAAAACTGGCCTCCGACCGAGTCCGCTTCACCGCCGATTATTTCGACAGTCGTTTCCATAACATCATCAGTTTCATTAATAGTCAGTCCACGGTAGCTTGCCCGTTTGGCATGGGAACTTATTTCAACACCAATCTGGCGCGCGCGCGCGGCGCAAATTTATCCGGGGAGGCGCGCATTACCCGCTGGCTGAGCGGCAGCGCGAGTTACACGTACGACTCAACACGCACGCTTTCCGCGCCTACGGATCCTGCGAACATCGATCCAAACTACCTGATTGGCAGCCGTCTGTTGCGCCGTCCGGTGAATTCCGGAAACGTCATGCTCAACGCCAGTTACTGGAGGATGAACTGGAACCTCTCGGGATATTTCACGGGGCAACGTTACGATTACAATTTCCCGGGTCAGATCATTGACCCTGGTTATGCTTTGCTGAATCTCGCCGCGACTTACAATGTCACGCACGGATTCAGCATCTATGGACGCATCGCCAACCTCGCCAACAAACAGTATCAGGAGGCTTACGGATTTCCCGCGCTGGGGCGTGAGTTTCGCATTGGCGTGAAATATACGACACGCCATGAGTAATGTCCGGGAACCGGAAGATGTGCTTTTCTGCTGGAGCGGCGGAAAAGACAGTGCAATGGCGCTGCACGCGTTGCGGGCGGCGGGCGACTGCCGCATCACGGCGCTGCTGACGACTATTACCGAGCAGTACGACCGCATCAGCATGCACGGAGTACGCCGCATATTGCTCGAACGGCAGGCCGAATCTCTCGGCCTGCCGTTACATCCTGTGTTGATTCCGCCGCAGTGCGTCAACGCGATCTACGAAGAGCGCATGAAGGAAGCGCTCGAGCAGTATTTTGCACGGGGCGTGCGCCGAGTCGCGTTCGGAGATATTTTTCTTGAAGACCTGCGCCATTACCGCGAGAAAAATCTCGCACAGATCAATATGACTGCCCTGTTTCCGATCTGGAAACGGGAAACGACGGAACTTGCGCGGGAATTCCTGAGCACGGGTTTCCGCGCGATTACTGTTTGCGTCGATCCTCGCTTTCTCGATGCTTCATTTGCAGGGCGCGAGCTGGACGCATCCTTCTTCGCCGATTTGCCGACTGGCGTGGACCCTTGCGGCGAGAACGGCGAATTCCACAC
>DATAPT010000641.1:0-4356 GCA_036265065.1 Candidatus Acidiferrales bacterium
GTGCGTAATTTTGTGATGGAGATTGCCGAGAACGGAATCATATTTCAACAAGTAGGCGAGGGTTTTTGAATCGGTCACGTCGTTCACTGCCACGATGTCAATCGCCGCGTTCCCCAGCGACGCGCGCATGATATTTCGTCCAATTCGTCCGAAACCGTTGATCCCTACTTTAATCGACATGATTCCTCCGGAAGTGTGAGATACACCATCACCGTTCTCGATTCGTTCCATCGTGAAACACAGTAAATTAGAATGCGATCGTTTTAACTTTACACTTTGGCCCGGCAGATCCCACACACCATATATCTACCATTTACACGTAATTTCAGATGCTAGGTGCGCCAAAGCCAAAAGTCAAACCAGTTCGTGCACTCTGGTGTCTCAAAAAGTTGATCTTTTCGATTCGATTAAGACACTACAATAAAGGATCGACGAGGGGAAACCATTCGATTCGGCCTACGATTCAGCCGAATTGGATTATTGGGGAAACTTATGGACCTTGGTGACTTTATCGCCTTCAAAGCTTACAAAAATTGTTTTTTCGGGCGGTTGGCCGTAGACCCAATCTTCAACTTCATTTCCGTCCGGACCTTTTTCGCGAATTTTGCGATCCGGCCGTCCCATGGCGGCCAGCACCATATCATGATCCATTCCGACGATAGGCTGCTTTTCTTGAATTGCCTTTTGAATGTCCGGGGGCAAAGTATCCACCCACTGCACGGCAGCTGAATGGCGCTTTGAAAAATCGAGCACGCTGGAGAGAAGTTTCTCGAGATCTTCCGCGCTCATTTCGGGCAACGGCTTGTCAAAATCCAGATAAATGGAGGCTCCCGCAGACGTATTGACTGCGTTTTCAGGCGTGGTGGACGCGGTAGGAACTCCGCCAACTTCCAAATGGATACGGTCACGCAAGCGGGTCTTTCCTTTGCCGCCTCCATTGATGTCTACAATTATTTCCTTGTCCTTGAAATTGAGATCTGTAATTTGCGCGCGGTCCCCCGGATTAATTGCGGCTCCCGCAGAAGTTACCGCCATACGAAGCGCATTGTCATTGAACGGAGCTCCCGCCTTCATATGGAAGCCCTTTTTCCCCGCGGGAATTGGTCGAACGACCTGAACAATTTCGCCGTCGACATACCGGACAAGCGACAATCGCGACATGGGCTGAAGAGTGCCGTCCGGCCCTTTCGCGGACGCGGAAGCCGTTGAATCAGAGGCAGGATCATCCGATTTGCTTTTCTTTGATTTTTGCTGGATGTCGCTTGGGGTAGTAGATCCCTGCGGATCTGCAACATTTTCTACGGCGGTAAGATTGCTATATTCGTTGTGAACAGTTGGACGAAGGACTCCGGATGAATCCGCACTCCAAAGCAGCGCCACGATCACGAGCGTGTAAACCAGCCGGTCCATAAAACACCTTCTGGCACGATCTTAGCACCAAAATCTTTATCGCGGGTACATCAACAATTTTCTTCCCCGCCCGCGCACTCCTTCACGATGACCCCGCTTCGGTCGATCTGAATCGGCAGCAATTTTGCTCCGGTGGCGATCACGGCGGCTTCCACTCGCGCACGCGCATCGGGCTCAATCACAAGCGTTACGCATCCACCTCCACCCGCACCGCATACTTTTCCAGCGAGCGCTCCGTTGCGCCGCGCGGACGAAATAACTTTATCGATCAGCGGGGTAGAAATGGAATGCAGATTGCGCCGGCGGAAATCCCATTCTTCCCGCATTAATTTGCCGACCTCTTTCCAGCTGCCCTGCTCAATCGCGGAACGCAAAGCTTGCGCGATGATGGAAATTTTCTCCAGATTTTGCGCCACGCGCTGCGTGCCGTCGATATGTCGCTTAAATACTTCCCAATTATTGATCCCATGCTGCCGCGGCTTTCCGGTGTAGCACAACACCAGACGCTTCTCTAAATTGTCGAGGTCGCATGTCAGGCCTTCGCGGCGCTCCCCGCCAGGGGCCAGCACGATCGCGGATGCGCCCCCAAAGGCCGGCGGGTAATGATCCTGCGTCCCGGTTGGCACCCTGATCACGATTGCCTCCACATCCCGGCTCAAGTGGATCCAGTCTTCCCGCCGCAGATTTGCATCCGTGAGCTTGTCCAGCGCCCCGCAGATGGCTACGGCCATGGCGGAAGACCCGCCGATTCCCGCGCCGGAGGGCGCTTCAGAATTTGTAGTCAAAGTGAATCCGCAAGCCGGCCGGAAAACGCGCACGAGACGCGCAAGCAAAGGCAATTTATATTTGCACGCACGGCACAATGCATCGAAGGATGCGAATGACTCGCTCCGCCGAGTATCGAGCGAAGCCAACACTATTTTGCGAGAAGATCCCGGAGCCGTTTCGATCACACACGAAGCGTAGCGGGTGATGGCGCAATTTACAGTCAATGCTCCTTCGTGAAACAAATACAGCGGCCAGATATCCAATGTTCCGCCGGCCAGATCGATACGCGTTGGTGCTTTGGATTCGATTCTCACTTTGACATGTTCCCTTCGCCCCGTTAGCCTCATCTTTTAAATTCATTCGCTGCTTTCGCGCGAATCATACCAGATGAATACCGTCGCCCAACCCGAAACCAATCCGCGTGATTCCGTACTTGCACATTTTATGCTCGGCTTTTCCGGCAATTCCCTGCCGCGCAAACTTGCGGATTATCTCGCCCAAGGACTCGCGGGAGTTGTGATTTACAAACGAAATTTTGCGAGTATCGACCAACTTCTCGATTTAACTACGTCAATCAGAGCGGCCGCCGGACGTCCCGTCTTGATTGGCATCGATCAGGAAGGCGGCACGCGCTTTGCCCTTGAAAAGCCATTTACGCGCTGGCCATCGGCCGCTGAGCTTGGACAATTAGGAGACGCGGAAGCAGAGGAAAAAATCGCTCTCGCTATGGCCGCGGAGATCCGCGCGGTGGGATGCAATCTCAATTTTGCTCCCATGCTTGATTTGCACGTGAATCCGGAGAGTCCGGTCACGCGGGACCGAAGTTTTGGCTCAGATCCTCATCTTGTAGCGCGAATGGGCGCTGCCTTCGATTACGGATTGCGCCGGGGCGGCGTCCTATCCTGCGCCAAACATTTTCCCGCACATGGCGACGCGGCAATCGACCCGCATCTTGACCTGCCAGTTTTTGCGGGAACAATGGCACGCCTGGAATCCACGGAACTGGTTCCCTTTGCTGCGGCAATATCCTCGGGAACAGAGCTCATCATGACCGCGCACATACCGCTGCCACAAATTGACGCTGAAAATCCTGCGTCGCTCTCGCGCCTGATGCTGGATCAAGTGCTGCGCCGAGCCATGAAATTCGACGGAATCATCCTCGCGGATGATCTGGGCATGGGCGCAATTGCAAAACGATATGGACCCGGAGACGCCGCCGTGAAGACCATTCGCGCGGGAACGGATATTGTGATGCTGTGTCATGACTGGGCCGCAGTCGCGCCCGCAATCGATTCGGTAAGAAATGCGTATAAAGAAGGCCAGCTGGACGAAATTGAATGGCAAGCATCCCTAAAGCGTATAGAGCGAATCTGCAATCTGGCGGAAACAGCAGGGGAACGACCTTCTGTCAATGTGATTGGTTCCAAGGAAAATCAACGGCTATCAGAAAGTGTTCGTAGCCGCCTGCAGTGAATCACAATGTCTCCGATTTTTCTCACCGGTTTTCTCTGTGTCCTCTGTGTTAAAGCTTTTGCCCTTTCCTCTGCCCGTTGCAATCTAATCCGAAGAATTACCGCTTCGCGCACCGGAAGAGGTTTTGCCCGATGCGGCGGTCTTGTTCGCTTCGACCCGATCATGCGCCAGATGCGGTTCAAAACAGCGCCGGCATCGCGGTTCGTACATGCCCGCCGCCCCCACGACAATCAGGTCTTCGGACGCGACAAGCCGCTGCGTATGCACGGCTGGATTTCCACACTGCACGCAAATCGCGAGCAATTTCGTGATTTCTTCCGCCACCGCCAGCAAACGAGGCATCGGCTCAAACGGCCGACCCAGGTAATCGGTATCTAGGCCCGTGACGATCACGCGTTTGCCTGCATCCGCCATGCGCATGCAAATATCGATAAGCCCATCGCCCAGAAACTGCCCCTCATCGATGCCCACCACCTCGGTGCGCGGCTGCACTTTTTCAAACATGTCCATGGCATTCGTGACAATTTCCGAAGGCAATTCAAATCCGGAGTGAGAAACGATTTCCGTGTGCGAGTAGCGCTGGTCGATCACGGGCTTGAATATTTGCACGCGCTGCCGCGCAATCTCGGCGCGTTTCAAGCGGCGGATCAACTCCTCGCTCTTGCCTGAGAACATGGGCCCAACGATGACTTCGATCCAGCCCAT
>DATAPT010000642.1:0-3309 GCA_036265065.1 Candidatus Acidiferrales bacterium
GTCGGCATCCGCTTTGCTGTTCCAAATGCTGATGCCAATAACTTGGTCCTGTTCGTTTTCGGAAGTCAGGGCAATCGCCTGAACGAAACCTGGCTGCTGTTTTAGGACCGGCAGAGATCGCTCCGTCATCAGTGTGGTTAATTCCTTACCTCGTCCTTGTCTAGCTGCGAGTTGAATCATACCTGCAAACATAGTGGCCTCCTGTAGTTTACTGTGGGTGGGGGACAGCGAGGTGAAACAGACAAGATGGTGGTTCATTTGCACGGTTCGTGTCAAGACCGAAAAGCCAACCTGTGGAAAACAGTCTGATCGTTAACTATCTGCCTTATGGGCGCGCCACATTAGGATATGACGTCCCAGTTCAACCGGGATTTCCGGTTGGGGTTTCCACCGATGCTGCACAGGGCTTTCAATCAGAATACGATCGAGCAATTAACCACAAATGGTTTTTTGGCACTTGCGATGCCAATGACGTTGTTCACGATCATTGAGCAGAAAATGCCAGCAGTAAATTACCCGTTGAGCCAGCGCCGAATGTGTACCCTGAGCCAACGAAGAGCATGCCGCCGGCGACGGTAGGACCCGGAGCTCCCATCGACCCGCCTTTTGCGGGGATGCCGTTCACGGTTTTAACTTCCTGCATTGTGTCGTACTGCCAAAGAGGATGTCCATCCGCTGTCGAAAACGCGCGGAGCGTGCCGTCCCATCCGCCTGAGAAAATAACGCCTGGAATTGCAGTGATCGCCGCGGACTGGCCGTTTCCGCGGCCTTCTCGAGCGGACTCAATGGGGGCGAACCATTTCTTTTCCCCATTCGAGAGTTGCACGGCAACAATTCCGCCTGTGCTCAGGCCAAAGTACGCGTTTTGCTCATCCGCAGCTCCGCCGAAGGTGATCACACCGCGGACAATCTTGTCCACGAGTTGTGTTTTCCAGACAACCGCTCCCTGTTCGTCCGGATCGTGCGCCCACACAATTCCGTTCTTTTGCCCGGCGACCAGGATTCGATGGCCTTTCGGCAGCGACCGCAAAATCGGGGAGGATCCGAAGTCAAAGTCCGGTCCGATATCCTTCGGGCAATTTTCGGAAGGGTTTTGCGGGTTGCATCCGGCGAGCCAGACATCGTTTGGAGTGTCTTGCGCGCTCCACAGGACTTTACCCGTGTCCATGTTGATGGCCATGACGCCGTCCGTCGTCTTGATCGGTTGCTCGGTCTCCGTGTAGGCGTCGCCGGTTCCGATGTAGAGCGCGTGGTGCGCAGGGTCAAGCGTCGGCGAATTCCAGATTGCGCCACCGGCCGGACCCCAGAGTTGCACGCCCGTCGAGGTTTTCTTTCTAGCTTGGGGCGCATCGGGAATAACGTACGTCTTCCAGATTTCCTTGCCGGTGTTGGCGTCAAGCGCTGCGACGCTTCCTCGAAAAGTGCAGCACGGATAGGTAGTGCTGGCTCCCGCGGCGCGCTCTTCGGTCGAAGATACGGGAACATACAATCGACCTTCGTAAGCGACCGGCGCTCCAGTAATTCGTGCCGCCGGATGATCTTCCACTTTTGTTTTCCAAATTTGCCTGCCGGTCACTGCGTCCACGGCGTAGACATTGGCCTTTATGTCGCCGAAGTAGACGGCAAACTTCGCATCGCCTTGTGCCTTGATGGGTCGAATGGTGATGGCGTTGCGCACCCCGGCGTCCGCTTGAAAAGACCAGTGTACGCAGCCTGTCACCTCGTCAATGGAGTAGACCGAGCCGCTGTCGGCGCCCACAAATACGCGGCCCGCGGCGATGGTAGGCTGCGCCCACATGATCTCGGCGGCGGGCAATCCGAAGGCCCACTTCAGCTTGAGCTTTGGAACATCATCGGCAGTCATCGCGGCAGCCTTCGCTGTTTGCATGCGCGCATTCGTGAGATCTGCGCCCCAGCCGTTCCACATCGGTTCGGAGGTCAATGATTTGATTGCCGGATTTACGGGGCACGGATTGGACATCAATTTAGCGTCTGTGAGCTTAGCCGCATCCACTTTGCGGCCGCCAAGATATCCCGCAATCATGCGCTTTTCGTCGTCCGAGACATCCGCGAGCTTCGCGTGCGTTGTTCCTGTCGTGATCGCCGCGTAGACAGCTTCCGGCGACAGCTTTCGAAGCGCCAATCCGTCAGGAGCTTGGGCTACGGTCGGGTTGCCGTGGCAGGACGTGCAACGCTTTTCAAAGGCGCGAAGGTCTGCAGTGCCCTGCGCAAACGCGGCATGACCTGAAAGCAGCGTGATAACCAACGTGCTTAAAATCGACAAGAAGCGTCTCATCATGCCAACCCCTCCGGTTTTCTTTCTTCGGTCAACAGACCAAACTCGGCGGAAACTCGTAACCATTCGTCCACTTGCATAGGATGATTTAACACAGTCGCGCTAAGTGGGCTAGCAAACAGTTCAGCAATTAAGATGGTCCTTAAAATTAATTCGCGGTGAAATCCAGGAGCTGTTTACGGAAACATTTCTTGCGGGATTGCCGCCCATAGCGATAAGTACATGGCGCCGTCCATGATTCGCCGGTAGTGCGGGTGTGAAGATTCTCGATTTCTTCTCGACTGTGCTACCATCCGCCACAACGGGGACGTATCATGAAAATTAAACTATCGATAGTCCTTCTCGTATTCGCAGGATTTTCCATCGCTTCGCTGCCTGGCTTCGCCCATCATGGAAGCTCAGCGTATGATTTCACGAAGCTGATCACAACCAAAGCGACCGTCACCAACCTGGAGTGGGGCAATCCACACTGCATCCTGAAATTTGAAACGAAAGATGAGACGGGTGCCGTCACTCCCGGATCGCTCGAAATGTACAATCCCCTGTGGATGGCGCGCGCCGGCTGGAACAAGGAAACGCTGAAGGCGGGCGACGAAGTCGAGCTTACTTTCCATCCAGCCAAGAATGGAAGCTGGAATGGGTATATCCGCATCCCCGAATGCAAAATTCTTTTCAAGGGCCGGTCGCTGAATCTCGATGAGAATGGGTCGGGTGCGGCGCCGGAGGCGAAATAAGTTTCTGCAGCGATGCGCAGGATGCATGTTGGGACTGTACCGCCGGACATTTACGATGAAATTTCCACAACTTGCTTGGAAATATATGCTAATCCCGGCCGTGGGCATATCACTTTCCGTGACTTCGATGCTAGTGGCGCAGAGCGGGGCGCCATCGGTCGCTACTGGAAAACAGGAGGCATTCGATCCGCGGGATCTGTCCGGCCAATGGTCGGGTGGACTGGGAGGAGGGCTGCACACTGTCGGAAAAATTCCCGCCCTGCTGCCAGACGCGCAGGT
>DATAPT010000643.1:0-8599 GCA_036265065.1 Candidatus Acidiferrales bacterium
GCCAGCCCGTAACCCCAGGTTGGCGAAGGAAAACTTCGGTCCGGTAGCGTCCGGGTCCGGAAACAGGCTCGTCGATCGCCCGAGTCTCCTGCTCATCGATTTCGCGGCCGTCGCGAAAAATCTTGATCAGTGGAAGGCTGGAGCCAGAGGGAACCGAAATCTGCAGTCGCGCGCTTCCTGCCGAATGTAACATATCGCCCGGACCGCCCGATCCATTCGCAGTCGATATGCGGAACGAAAAGCCGTCAGAAGGGTAGAGCGAGTCCAACCCGCAGTAGGAATGGCCATTTCTAAGCGCGCCGACAAGTTCTGCGGAGCTTGCCAGCGCAGGGTTACCGCCACCCGCGTCCGGCGACATCAGCACGTGTTCGCGCGCCACTTCCATGGAGGGCACGTATTGTGGGAATTTCCAATCTTTCCCAAATGCCAGACGCACACGCGCATGGGTGTCGGCGGCGCAAATTCCCACGACCTTCCGCTGTTGCAGGAGCTCGTCCCACTTCGCAAAATTTTCTTCCGGCGTTCGCGCCAGTCGAACCAGGGCCAATTGATTATTCTCACCGTAAATGATCAAAGCGTTGATCAAATCGAAAAAATTATTCTGTCGCCACGTCGCGTCTTCATTCCAGATTTCTATGCCGTCGAAATCCGATGTTTTCCAGTCGGTCCACGGCGTATGGGGATGAAAGGGATGCGCAAGAACTCGAAAGGCCCCCACGGCTCCCGCCGCAGCGAGCAGTTCGCGATCGTTTCTTGTTTTCGGTTCTACCCAGGATGGTGGAATGCCCAGAGCCAGAAAATGCCCGGCAGTTGTCCCCAGTTCTTCCCCTGAAATGATGGGCAGGTCCGGCGGATCTTCGTCCAGATCGCTTTGGGTCACGGCGACGTTGTGGTCCGTGATCGCAATGAAGGAGAGATGCGCCTTTTCCGCTGCTGACATCACATCGGCAACGGTTCCGCTGCCGTCGGATGCCCTGGTGTGCAAATGTAGAACGCCGACGCGTTCCGAGGAAATTTTATCCTTTGAAATTTGTGGAAGTTTGACAATCAGGCCATCGGCCAGAATTCCCGCAACGATGAAGGCTGTAGCGAAGAAGATTGTTAACCCAATCCTTATTTTACTCTGTGGTACTAGATCGAGGATGTGCGTCTCCTTTATCCCTTCAGGGGCTGCCGGGCGGAATAATGCCTCGATTGGACCTGGCAATTATAATGCCTGGTAAAAGTGTGATCATCTAACGGGTCAGTGTCAAGCGGCAATCAGCCTTGTCTTCAAAGAGATACATAAGCAAAAACGATATAACAAAGCTGGAAATCACATGCAAGGCAGGGGAATTCACTTCCGGAAGCCTTTAAATTATGTGTTAAAGTGACGCCCAAGCAAGTAAAGGAGTGCGGATTGATTTCCTTCTTTCGGATAAGCAAGCACGTCGCTTTTGGTTTTCTCTTACTGTTTACCTGGCAGATTTTGAGCGCAAGCACGGCCTGCGCACAATCCGCAAACACTCCCGAAACCGCGGATAGACTTCCCGTTCGTGGCACAGAAATTGAAGTCTGGACCGGTGGCGGCGGTGATCCTATCGGCGCAAATGGCGTGACCCAGGGCAATAGTCAGTGGACCGCCGGTCTTCGGTACGGTTGGATCCTCACCGACGCGCATGGCCCTGGATTTCTCCGCGGCAGATTTGAATATGCTCTCGATGCGTTGCCCGTCGTTATGGTGTTTCAGCCTGGCGGAAAATCCTACGGTTTCGGATTCGACCCATGGATCATGAAGTGGAATCTGGAACCGCACCATCGAATTTCGCCTTACATTGAATTGGGCGGCGGCGGCGTGATCAGTACCCAGGAAATTCCGAGGGGCGAATCCCGTTTTAATTTCATTCCAACTGGGGCACTGGGCGTCAATATTCTGCGCGGGAAATATCACTGGAGCGTCGATTTCCGGTATCTACATTTCTCCGATGCGCACATTACCAGTTTTAATCCTGGAACGGATACTTTCGGACTCCGTGTCGGCTGGGGCGTCTTCACACCGAGTCATTAGAAATTCGTTTCTTGATCCACTCAGGCTTCTCGGCTTGCGTATCGCCGCCCAGCAGCGTGGCGGAAATCTTGCCGCCAAGCTTTAGATCAACGCCCGGCGAATCGCGTATCTTATTTCTTGACAGTCGAGCCTTGCCGCAGTACAGAAGTGACATTCTGATGGCATTCAGTGCGAGTTCTTGAGTTTTGACGGGAGACGATATCTCATCTTGAAAATCAAATCAAAAATGGTTCTAGCCCTCGCCTTTTCCTGTATTTTCTTCGGTAGCTTCTCGCGATTGAGTGCTCAGAACAAACCCTCCGCCGTGGCGCCGGGCGCCGCCAAGCTGAGCGAGGAAGCGACGCGTGGAGAAAATCTGTTTCTACAGCGCTGCTCCATTTGCCATTTGCCCAGAAAACTTAAATTTGGATCTCCGCCCGTCGTTGGCCCAAGCCTCAGCGGACAATTTAAGTCCGCCACACCCGATCAAATGAAAGTCCTGCGAAATTTTATTTTGAAGGGCGGTCCGGATATGCCCGGTTTTCAATATGGTTTGGAGCAAAACGAAGTGGATGATTTGATCGCGTACCTGAAGACGCTGTAGCCCGCCTCTTCAGAGGCGGGGATTTAGATTTCACACGCCGACCCTGCCACCGGGGAGTCTAAACCCCCGCCTCTGAAGAGGCGTTGCAGCAGGCCTGGCCGTAGTTTTAAGGCGTCAAACAAGCCAGATAGCCTTTGATCTTATGGAGGAGATTTTGCCGCGAAAAAGTTCAACTTTATTTTTTGTTCTGGCAATAGCCTTGCTGGCATTCACTTTTCGTGCGCAAATCGCCTTTTCGCAATCAGCATCCCCATCCGCCGTCCTTTCCGGTACTGTCAATTCCAGCGAGGGAAAACCGCTGGAGGGAATCGGCGTCTCAGCGCGCGGCCAAAATAATACTTTTACAACTACGGTCTACACGGACAACGCGGGACGATATTTATTTCCGCCCTTGGAAAACGGCCAGTACAAAATTTGGGCGCAGGCTGTCGGCTTCGAAACATCCAAAGTCGATGCCGCGCTTTCTGACGGAACAAAAAAACAAGTGGACTTGAAGCTGGCGCCCCTCGACGACTTCCACAAGCAACTTTCCGGCACGGAGTGGGCCGCGAGCCTGCCGGAAGATACGCCCGATGACCGCCGCATGAAAACCGTTTTCATCAACAATTGCAGCGGATGCCATCAAGTCAGCTTTTTATTGCAAAACAGGTTTGACGCCGCAGGGTGGGCCGCCGTCATTACGCTGATGGAAAAAATGCAGTCCATCGGATACGCGCCCGCCGACATTGCGCCCAATCAAGTGATTCATGCTTACAAACCCGAGCTTGCCGCGTATTTGGGCCGCGTTCGCGGCCCCGCAAATGCTTCGCTGAGTTGGAAGCTACTCCCGCGCCCCACCGGTGATGCCGCCAATATTGTAATTACCGAATACGATTTATCACGCCCGGATATTCCGGGCTGGACAATGGAGCACAACGGGACGGATTGGTCGGAAGGCACGCCATCGCGGTGGGACGGGCGCGCCGCGCACGATGTGGCCGTCGACAAAGGCGGCTTCGTCTGGTTTGCCGATGACGCCACGCCGGAGCGCACACTTGGAAAGCTCGACCCCCACACCGGAAAAATTACGGAGTACATGCTGGCGGATCAGAACAATGCTGCCGAAAGTTCGCACGCCCTCGTCTTCGATAAGACGGGAAACATCTGGTTTGCAAACGGAACCGAAGGCAGTCCCACGAAATTCGATCCAGAGACCGGAAAATTTTTCAGATATCCTCGTCCAAAAGACTTTCCGTTTTCGGGCGATTTCATAACCATGGATACAAAAGGGAATGTGTGGTCGCCTCATCGCGAGGGCGCCTACAAGCTGGACCCGCTGACAGGGAAATACACGAATTTCGCGCTCGGTCCGGGTAAGGCCAACTACGATATCGCCGCCGATAATGAAGAAAAAGTGTGGATATCGCAACCTGGCGGAAACGATATGGAAATGGTCGATTCGCGTACCGGAAAAATCGAACGGTTGGATTTAAGCCCGGTCGTCTCTCAGGAATACGAAGTGACACCGAAAGACCGCGAACTTGCCGCAGGCTTGAATCTCACTCCGAACACGGCAACGCCGCTCGACAAAGGACCGCGCCGCTCTTCCGCTGACCGCGACGGCGATTTCATCTGGGTGTGCGAATTTTTTGCCGACCGCCTCGCCAAGATTGACGCCCGCACAAAGAAAATTACGGAATACCCGCTGCCTCACCGCTTCAGCCAGCCCTATTCCGCAACCGTTGCCAAGGATCACACGGTCTGGATCACCATGCTGAATTCGGACCGAATCGCCAGGTTCGATCCATCAACAGAAAAATTCACCGAATACGTTCTTCCCACTCGCGGCACGGAAATTCGCCACATCCAGGTCGATAGCAGCACAAACCCGCCGACGGTTTGGCTCCCCTACGACCGCACCAACAAAATTGCCAGAATCCAATTCCGGTAGGTTCAAGTAGAACAGGCTTCAGCCTGTTTTCTTTTGACTTCCATAACTCCTGCAAAAGCCAGACCGCAGACGTCCGTCTGGATTTTCTCTTATTATTGACTTAAAAAAAGCCTAAGGAATCAAAATCGTTTTCCCCAGCGCCCCAGTCTCCAGAATTTCCTTATGCGCGCGCTGCGCCTCACCAAGCCCCAGCTCTTTGCCCACCACTGGCCGAATCGTTCCATTTTCCAGCCCCGCGAAAAGCCCCGCATGGACATCCGCCTCGTCGGCTTCCGAAATACCCCACAGAACGAATCCGCGAACGGAGGAAGCGCGCGCCATCAGGTCGCGCGGCGTAATCGTTACATCTCCCCGGCTGCCAATGACGATCACGCGTCCAAATCGCGAAAGCATTTTCAAATCTGCCGCAAGATTCACGTTCGCCAGCATTTCGATAACGACGTCCACTCCGCGCCCATCCGTCGCTTTCATAATCTCGTCCGTGTATCCCGGCGTCCGGTGATTGAAAGCGTGGTGAGCGCCCTCGCGTCGCACGAGTTCTAATCCTTTTTCCGTTCCCGCGGTCCCGATTACCGTCAAACCCATCGCTCGCGCGATTTGAACCGCGGCGATTCCCACGCCGCCGCTCGCGCCGTGCACCAGCAGCGTTTCCGAAGCATGCGTGTGCGCGTGATGGTGGATCGCGTGATACGCCGTCCCGCACGCAACATAAATTCCCGCGCCCTGGCTGTACGTGGTGCGCTCAGGCAGTCTGTGCAATTGCGATTCCAGCGCCAGTGAATATTCCGCGTAAGTGCCGGTTACCGGATGCCCCACATAAACGCGATCGCCCTTTTTGAATTTCGTAACACCCTCACCAACCTCGTGCACCACGCCCGCGCCTTCTCCGCCGGGAATATAGGGCAGCGCCGGCTTGATCGCATAAGTCCCAGCGCGCATGTAAGTGTCGAACGGATTCACGCCCGCCGCATGAATGCGCACCACCGCTTGCCCAGGGCCCGCCTTCGGCGTGGGAAATTCTTCAAGCTTCAAAACTTCAGGGCCCCCAAACTGGTGCACGACAATCGCTTTCATCTGGATATTCCCCCTGGCAAGATTTGCATCGCGTACCAAATTCTGGCCACTCCAGCACCCAATGTCAATGCACCAAAAGTGGCGCGGGCCTTCAGCCTGCGGAATTTAGGCCTTGCAAGGCCGAACCCCCGCAGGCTGAAGCTCGCGTCACCCAACCACCTAACCAATCCCCGCGCCAACTTGTGCTACATTACCCGCTCTACTTAAGCTTTCACTTAATATTCCAGGCAAGGCCGCGCACAAACCGGCTGAGCAAAAATCAGTGGAGATCCCATGATCATCGATTGCCACGGCCATTACACTTCCGAACCCCCCGCCTTCCTCGAATTCCGCAAGCAGCAAGTTACCGCATTCGGTAACTCTTCGGCGGCTCCGGCATTGCCGCAAATCACCGACGATCAAATCCGCGAAAAGCTCGAACCCGCGCAATTAAAATTTCAGCGCGAACGCGGCACCGACCTGACCATTTTTTCCCCGCGCGCATCCGGCATGGGCCATCACGTTGGTGACGCAAAATTAAGCGCGGAGTGGTCGCGAATTTGTAATGACATGATTCACCGCATCGTGAATCTCTACCCCCAAAATTTCATTGGCGTCTGTCAGCTGCCGCAATCCCCCGGCGTCCCGCCCGAAAATTGCATCCAGGAGCTGGAACGCTGCGTCAAGGAATTGGGCTTTGTCGGCTGCAATCTGAATCCGGATCCTTCGGGCGGCTCGTGGAAAGAGCCGCCGCTCACCGATAAATGGTGGTATCCCGTTTACGAAAAAATGGTGGAGCTGGAAGTCCCTGCGATGGTCCACGTGACAGCCACGTGCAATCCCGCATTTCACACCACCGGATCGCACTATATCAACGGCGATACGACCGCCTTCATGCAGTTCCTGACGTCCGATTTGTTTAAAGATTTTCCCACACTGAAATTTGTTATCCCTCACGGCGGCGGCGCGGTGCCCTATCACTGGGGCCGCTACCGCGGCATCGCGCAAGACATGAAGCGTCCGCCGCTCACGGAACTCATGCTCAAGAACGTTTACTTCGACACCTGCGTTTACCACCAGCCGGGAATCGATTGCATGACCAAAGTGATCCCTTCCAACAACATTCTCTTCGCGTCGGAAATGGTCGGTGCCGTAAAAGGCATCGATCCCGAAACAGGGCATTATTTTGACGACACGCGGCGCTACATCGACAATTCAACGATCCTAAACGCCGCCGACAAGAAGAAAATTTTTGATTCGAACGCCTTGAAAGTTTATCCCCGCCTCGCAAAACAAATGCAGAAGCAGGGAATTGCCGTGGGCATCTAAAAAGCTATCTCGTAAATAGTCATTGTGGGTCGCGGCTTTAGCTGCGACGTCCAGGGACGTGAAAATCAAGGGCTTTAGCCCCTGAAGTCCTATTAAGTGCCTGGGAGAGCCATTTATAGGATGGCTTGTGGCAAAAAGTTAACCGTGCGCTCAAGCTCGCCGCCGTCAGCACACTTTTTCTTGACGAACCTTGGCGCTTTCCGCACAATCAACGCATAACCACCTAGCTCCTGCGCAGTTCAATCGAAGTTTACATCTTGAGGGGCCGGCGAAAACGGACACGCATCTTCGGACCAATTGAGGTATCAGCCATGGGAAAAATTGTTTCGGCAGCAGGAGTCGTACACGCGCCACAACTCTTTGTCAGGCCACCGAGCGAAGATCCCGCGCAGCTGGATGCCGACATCGCAGCCATGCGCCTCATCGGCAAGGACCTTGACGAAACCAAGCCCGATGTTGCGATCGTGATCGGCAACGATCACATGGAAACTTTTTTTCTTTCCTCCGTCCCAACTTTCGCCATCATGTCTGGCGAACGCGCCCGCGCCGAATTTGCGCGCAAGGCTTACGATCTCCCCGTTCATCAGGGACTCGCCGAAGACTTGCTCGACCAGCTCGTGAACGATGATTTTGACATGGCCTATTCGCAGGACGCCGTCCTCGGCCACGCGTTTGCCGCAATGTACGAATGGGTGATCGAAGGAAGAAATATTCCCGTCGTCCCCATTTTCGTGAACGCCTACCTGCCGCCGCTCCCCACAGCTAAACGGTGCGCGCAACTGGGAAAAGCCATTGCAAAAGTTATTGCATCGCGTTCCGAAAAAGTGGCGGTCATCGCCAGCGGCGGCATGTCCCATTTTCCCGGCACCTGGAAATATCCCGCGCCCGATTTTGATTTCGATTACTGGGCCATTGCCCAAATGGAAAAAGGCAATCACGAAGCGCTGCTCAATCTCACTTCGCAGCAGCTCGACGTCGTGGGAAACACCGAGATGCTTTCCTGGATGATCATGTTCGGAATGATCGGCGATCAGCCCGGCGAACTCATCACCTATCAGCCCACCTGGCACCACGGTCACGCGGTCATGCGCTTTCTTCCCGACAAGCGAACCGGAAAAGTTTCTGACGAAGGAAAGAAAGGCCCTGCCGACTACAAATTCAAAGGGTCCGAAAGCTACGAATTTTACAAACATCCTTCGCCTTCAGCCTACAAGCTGAACAAAATTCTCTACGATCTGCGCTTCAAGCCGAGTCTGCGCGTTCGCCTGATCAACGATATTCCCGGAGTGGCCGCCGAGTACGGCCTGCCTCTGAACGAAGCGAAAGTCCTCGAAACGTTGCAGGATGAAGACATCGAAAAATTCCGCAACGGTAAAGTTCACCCGTTAGTGCAAGCCGGAGCGCATCCTCTAGGAATGTGGATGAGCGTAATCGTATTCCACGCCGAACTGCGCAGGCTTCGCGCAGCAGCCGCGAAAGGCGACCCGGAAAAAGCGAGCGCCACGCAATAGACTTCAAGTAGCACAGGCTTCTGGGGTGAACCCCTCAGTTGAGACAATTTAGAACTAGCACACTTGCCATTCCATGGATTTTGCTTTTCATACTGCCCCTTCCCTTACATTATGGCGCCCAGCTGGTGAAGCGGAGGCGAGCTCTG
>DATAPT010000644.1:0-4666 GCA_036265065.1 Candidatus Acidiferrales bacterium
GTATTGTCCTCATCGGAAACAGACGCAACGCCGCACTTGCGTTATGTTCGACTGGCCTCGTTGCGACACAGAGCTTTCGGGCGGCATTCTCTCATGCAGTGCGAAATCCCCATTGGATGATTTCGTTGGAATCCATCACACTTCCCACGTGGCTACTAGCTGTGGTTAACGCCAGTTTATTTTTGTATCTAATCTGGGGAATTGTGACGTTATTCCGTAACGCAGTACGTGAGGAGCGACTAGTTTTTGCTGGATGGTTAGGCGTTCTCTTGCTCATCCCCTTGCAACATTTAGTTTCCGCGCGCGCCGCCACCGCGATTCAATGGGTCAAGGCATCTGGCATGGCCGTAGCATTCATTGCCGCCGCCTATATTTTGGTGAAAAATCCCCCGAACACGGAGGGCATTGCAAAGGAAACGAAGCAGCGACTTTTAGTTTTCGTGTTTCTGCTATTTGGTTTGTTTGCACTTGGAGCGCTAATTTACTTCATTCCCAATTATGCCCAAATTTGGCACGCGCGATGATGCTTGACACACATGTAAGTCGGTTAGACTATTAGCCTTCAAAAGCATTTCCTCTTAATTCTTTCTCGTAAATGCGAGGGCTGCCATGCTGAATCGCAGAAAATTTCTGGCTGTATCCGGGATGAGCGCCGTGGGCGCCGCGCTGGCTTCCGTGCCGCGATTTTCTTCCGTGGCGGCGCTGCCGCTGGCGAAGCCTGATCTTACGCTGCGCATTGCGCCGGTCAGCGTGGAGCTTGCGCCGGGCGTGGTGTACAAGACGACGGGATATAACGGCAAGGTTCCGGGTCCCATTTTGCGCATGAAAGAAGGCAAGCGCATTACGGTCGATGCGCACAATGACACCGACATGGCAGAACTCGTTCACTGGCACGGACAATTTGTTTCCTCTGAAGTGGACGGCTCCGAGGAAGAAGGGACTCCGCTCGTCCCCGCGCACGGCCGCCGCCAATACACATTCGAGCCCGGCCCGGTTGGGACGCGGTGGTACCACACGCACATGCCTTCCAAGGGAAATCTCGACATTGCCACTTTCAGCGGGCAGTACGGATTTTTTTACGTTGAGCCGAAAAGCGAGCCGGGAAATTACGACCAGGAAATTTTTCTTGCCGCGCATCACTGGGGCCCTTCCCTCGCGCACATGGGGCCGCAGAATAACGGCTGGGAAATTGCCTACAAAAATGGATCGTTCAACGACAAGGCCCTGGGGCATGGCGAACCCATTCGCGTGAAGCAGGGCCAGCGAGTGCTGCTGCGCATTCTCAACGCGAGCCCGACAGACGATCTTTCCTTCGCGCTGCCCGGCCACAAATTTAAAGTGATCGCCATGGACGGCAATCCCGTCCCGACGCAAGCATCCGTCGATATCCTGACGATGGGCGTGGCCGAGCGCGTGGACGCCATCGTGGAGATGAATAATCCGGGCGTGTGGATCTTCGGGTCGATCGATGACGAAGAGCGCACGAAAGGAATGGGCATCGTCATCGAATACGCAGGCCAGACAGGCGAACCCGTCTGGGTGAAGACCGCGAAAGTGCCGTGGGATTATTCGCTTTTTGGCACGCAAGACGCGCATCCGGAACCGGATGGAAAATTCGACCTGGTATTCAAGAAAATTCCCGGAAATCGCGTCGATTTCAATCGCTGGACGATCAACGAAAAATCTTGGCCGGACACCGATCCCCTCATGATTGAAAAAGGCAAACGCTACCGCATGGTTTTTCATAATCAAACTGGTGACACGCACCCGTTGCACCTGCACCGTCACAGTTTTGAAATCGTGAAGGTTGGCGGAAAAACCACAACCGGAATTCTAAAAGACGTGGTGAACATTCCACGCTTCAGCGACGCCGAAGTGGATTTTGTCGCCAATCATCCAGGGCCATCCCTCTTCCATTGCCACATGCAACTTCATATGGACTTCGGATTCATGGCCCTCGTGAAATATAGTTAATTTTTTTTCATTCACACTTCTCGAATCGAAGGGGGACATTCAGCCATGCCCAAAATTTCGAAAACCGATTCGGCCAATTTTTTCCCCATGCCCCGCAGCGAGCGCGCTGCCGGTAAAAAGCACAAGCCTATCCCTTATGAGTTTGTTCTGGACGCGATCTCTTCGCTTTCTCCGTGGACCCGCCCGATGTTCGGCTGCCTCGCGGTCTATGTGGAAAATAAAATTATCTTTATTTTGCAGGACAAAACGGATTACAAGGCCGATAACGGAGTGTGGCTGGCCACGACGAAAGAGCATCACGAAAGCCTGCGCGACGAATTCCCAAGCATGCGGTCAATCAAATCCCTCGGAGGCGGCGTAACGGGCTGGCAGGTCCTTCCATTAGAGGAAGAAGATTTTGAGGAAACCGTTCTGCGCGCCTGCGAATTGGTCCTTGCACGGGATCCTAGAATCGGCAAGATACCAGGCGCAAAGAAATCCGCACGAACGGAAAAAAAGAGAAAAGGAAAACCGTCGAAGCCTACGAAGAAAATCAGAGTGAAAGCGAATTTGCAGAAATAATCGAAGTAGAGCAAAAACCGAAATTGGGCAATCGCGAGAAGGAAAGTCCCGAAGGAACGACACACCGTAGCCCACCGTTTTAACGGTGGGAGATGAAACATTTCAAGACAAAGCCCCATAGGGGCGACACATATGGCCGAACATTTGTGCCGCCCCTACGGGGCTTTGTCTTTGTGCGGATGCTTTCCCACCGTTAAAACGGTGGGCTATTTTGTGCCGTCCCTTCGGGAGTCGGCCATGCGCGTGACAAAATCCTTCTACTGTGAAACACAATTAATTAAAAACATCTAATCATTAGATTGAAATCAAATGATTCCACTCATCCAATTGAAATCATGAGCGTGCCAAAAGCGCAAAACTCACGCTTACGCTTGAACCCACTGGGTATCCGTCGTATCCTGCCAACACTGAGTGGACTCAAAGGAGAAAAGTCGAATGAAACGGTTGATCTGCCTTGTAGCTTTTTGTTTGGTTATGCCCCTGATGGCGAGCGCTCAGGATGCTGCCGCGAATCCGCTTGCCGCCAGCGTTCGCAAGTATTTCGACGACTACGGCAAGAACCTGGTGGCCACCGCGGAAATCATGCCCGCGGAAAAATACAACTTTAAACCCACTCCCGAAAACATGACCTTCGGAAAAACAATTGGGCACATCGCCGACCTGGATTATGCGATCTGCACAAAAATGTTCACTCCTCCGGCCACTCCTTTCGCAAAAAGTTCGGACACGGACTCGAAAGAAAAGCTGGTTGCCCAGCTCAAAGCCTCCGTGGATTATTGCGGCGAGCAATTTTCAAAGTTGACCGATGCCAACCTTGCGGAGATGGTTCCCTTTTTCGGCGGAAAGCAGATCTCTCGTTTGGGTGCAGCCATGGCCGTGGACATCGATTTTGCCGATCACTACGCCGGCCTCTCAATGCACCTGCGTATGAACGGGCTGTTGCCGCCAACCGCTCAAAAGAAGTAGGTATCGCGCTAAACTGAGGAATCTGAAAAACCGCGAGGGCAGCCGAGCAGAAATGGCGCGGCTGCCTTTTGCCGGTGTCGCGACATGTAAACTTTGTGAACCCATGAATTAACAGGACTTACCTTGCTTTCTGAAAGAGGTAAGCAGACATTTCCCTTCTCTATCATGCCAAAAATGTGCCCGAAGGACCGTTTATATACATGTCAACAGCCCACGAAACGGTTTGACCCTCATACCAGTGCATGTTATAAAAAATGAGCTTTGTGCGGCCGATTATCGGCAAGGGTGTTGTCCGTTCGTATGACTATTGCGGATTACAACTGATGGCAGTATAAAGCGATGCACTTCCGCCCTTTCTCGAAGCGGCAACCTGAATCAAATCCGGCAAGCCATCCCATAGACGCCCTGAGCGAAGATTGAGGGGCATTATGGTGTGCCGGAAGCGCTTTGTAAAAATGAACTTTAGACTGATCGCATGAATTTTGACGGAGGAACACTGATGCGTACCTGGCTCGCGGGCCTTAGCCCGCTTAGAAGCCGATTCGCGATTGCAGGCGCGGCAGGCGCCCTTTTGACATTACTAAATGCTGCATCGGCCGCAGCGCAAGAAAACGCAAGTGGTGAAGCAGCCCTCAGATTACCGGACCTCTCGCAAGTTTCTTTTCTTGGGATCGATGGGCACAAACTCCTGATGATTGGAATTCTGTTTTGCATCTTCGGTCTGGCTTTCGGCCTGGCGATATATAGTCACCTGAAGAATCTGCCTGTACATCGCTCGATGCGTGAAGTGTCCGAGCTGATTTACGAGACCTGCAAAACATACCTCTTCACGCAGGGCAAGTTTCTGCTTTTCCTGTGGCTGTTCATCGCCGTCGTCATTGTGCTGTACTTCGGGGTGCTCGCTCCCGTTGCTCCGGTCAGCACGACGTTGCCGATTATTCTTCTCTTCAGCTTGGTCGGAATTGCCGGAAGTTACGGCGTCGCGTGGTTCGGCATCCGCGTCAATACGTTTGCCAATTCGCGCACGGCATTTGCCGGGTTGCGCGGCAAACCGTTCCCCATTTATCAGATTCCGCTGCAGGCCGGCATGAGCATCGGCATGATGCTGATCAGCGTGGAATTGCTGATGATGCTCTTCATCCTGCTCTTCATTCCAGGCGAATAC
>DATAPT010000645.1:0-4958 GCA_036265065.1 Candidatus Acidiferrales bacterium
CTCCGCTTTTGCTTCCGTGGCCAATTTCATTCCCGCCGCAACCTGCGATGCAAAATAAGGTGGGAGTGCCGTATTAAAAATAAAAGTGCGCGCCCGATTGATCAAAAACTTTCGCAAGTTTTCCGATCCGCAGACAAAGGCTCCCGCGGAACCGAGCGCCTTGCCACAGGTATGCACGGACGCGAGGACGCGTGCGGAAAGTCTCGCTTCCGCCACGCAACCGCTGCCACGCGGACCACGGACCCCAATCGCATGCGCTTCGTCTACAATCAATTCGGCGCCGTAGCGATCCGCGAGCGCGGCCAGATCGGCCAAAGGCGCACGATCGCCTTCCATGCTGAAAATACTTTCGACGACGATTATGCGAGCGCCGGCCGCCGACACATAGCGCTGCAGTTCCTTTTCCAAAAATTCCAAATCAAGATGAGGGAAAATAACGCGCGTGCATTTTGCGAGGCGTATTCCATCGATCAGGCTGGCGTGGTTGGCGCTATCCGAAAAAACGACGTCCCCGAGCTGCAAAAGAGCGCTGAGGAGTCCCACGTTTGCCGCGTACCCGGAAGTAAAATACAGCGCCGCATCCGTGCCCACCCAATGCGCGAAATCATGTTCCACCCGTGTCCACACTTCCGAGTGGCCGGATAAAAGGCGCGATCCGGTGGACGCGAGCCGCGCGGAGTATTCCACGCCTTCTGCAAGAGCCTGCTTTAACCGCGGATCGGTGGCGAGCCCAAGGTAATCGTTGGAGCTGAAATCGATCCCGTGAACCATTTGCAGTTCGCGTAGTTGGGCACGAGATTCCAGTTCAGACAGCTCTGCGAGGATGCGTTGATGGATGTTCACAAAATTCGTCTACTGCAGCGGCAGTGGCTCAAGCCCAAGTGATTGCAGCATCGCCATATCGTCCTGCGGCTCAGGATTGTCAGTTGTCAGCAATTTTTCGCCGATGAAAAGGGAATTGGCGCCGGCCATGAAGCACAGTGCAACGGCCTCACGCGACAACGCCTTGCGCCCCGCGCTGAGCCTGACCATCGAAGCAGGCATCAATATCCGCGCCGTTGCAATCGTGCGAACGAAGACCAGAGGATCGAGCGAGTCAACCTGCCCCAGCGGGGTCCCGGTTACGCGCACCAGCGCATTGATAGGCACGCTTTCCGGGTGGGGATCGAGCGTCGAAAGCTGCTGCAAAAGACCGATGCGATCATTTTCCGATTCGCCCAAACCGATAATTCCGCCGCAGCATACGGTCACTCCGGCCTTTCGCACGGAAGCAAGCGTGCGCAAGCGGTCGTCATAATTTCGCGTGGTGATGATTTGTCCGTAAAATTCCGGGGACGTGTCGAGATTGTGGTTGTACGCCGTCAATCCAGCTTCGGCTAGCCGTTGCGCCTGCGAATCGTCGAGCATGCCGAGCGAGCAGCAGACCTCCATCCCGAACTTGGCCACGCCGCGCACCATCTTCAAAATATTCTCAAAGTCTTCGCCCTCCTGAACATTGCGCCAGGCCGCGCCCATGCAGAAACGCGTTGCGCCTTCGCCGCGCGCGCGCTTGGCGAACTCCAGGACTTCGTCCACGGGCAAGAGCCCGCCGCGGGTAACTTCCGTCGAGTAGTGCGCGCTCTGCGGGCAGTAGCTGCAATCTTCCGGGCAGCCGCCGGTCTTCACAGAGAGCAACTGGCAGAACTGCACGCGTGTGGGGTCATGGAATTGGCGGTGCGCCTGTTGCGCCGAAAAAAGAAGGTCGGGAAGCGGCTGTCTGTAGATTTTCTGAATTTCTTCGCGCGTCCAATCGTGCCGCAAAGCGGCTCGGGCTGCCGAAACGCCTGCATCGTTATGCGACAAGGGCACTCCTCTGAAATCAAAATCTAGAAAATTCGTCCGGCACGCTGCTTAGACGACCAATCGCAAATGGCCAGCCGACACACTTACGAGGTGCCGACTGGAGAAACATTCTAACGCAGATTTAGCGAGAATATCGACTGCGCCCGGCCGAAATAATTTAGATCAATGGAATTTGCACTTTTACAATCTGAAGCAAAACACGTGGAAATCGCAAGGGAGATGGAGGCAGGAAGGGTTGCTGAAAGCCGTTTACAGGCGGGACTCTTCGGTTCGATTCGTTTTCCTGGAACCTTTGTTTTCATCAGGGGAGGAGGACTCGATAGCGTTTGAGTTTTTCTTGTGGCAAGAAACGGCCCACCAGCGATTCTGGTATTGCGGCAACTCACACATCTTTGTGCAATGTTTTTTGCCGGACTCGTATGCGCAATGGCAGTAGCAGAGCGGGGTCTCAGGCCCCGATAGCAGGATCGGGGCCTCATTGGCCAGGGCAACAGCAGAAAGCGTTACCAGGAAAATGGCGGTGTAAACAGCTTTCCGGAATTCACTGAATCGAAATGGCATGACAGATTGTCAATCTGATGCGAATAAAAACCGATAGCGCGAGAGGCCGAAGAAAATTGGTATTTTAGGTTGGATCGTACTGGCGGAAAGTACTGGGACTGGCTTCGGAGGGAGTGCCTTAATTCGAATTTTACGGTGCTGCGGAAAAAAAAGCTGCCCGCCCGAAAAGATGGGCCTCCTCTACAGAAGCAAATGCAATGCACTGCAGTTTTGTAGCGGACTCTGCTTGCCTTTCCGATCATAGAAAATCTAATCGCCTGCCGGTGCGGCATCCACCAAATCCGACAATTCCAATCTCAGGTTTCCGGAGTTTGACGCATAACTGAGAGCCGATTCCAGATCGATGACACCGGTCCGGACCAGGCGCTCTAATTCACCATCAAAATGTTGCATCCCGTCGTTTGAGCCGTCGCGCATGGCGTCCAGAAGCGATTTGCCTTCCATTTCGCCTTTTTCCACGTACTCACGTGTGCGCATGGTTGATTTCAAGATCTCGATGGCCGCTACGCGCCCGGATTTATCTTTCTTGGGAATTAAGCGCTGCGAAACAATGTATCGAAACGATCTGGACAGCCGCGCTCGTATCGTCTGCTGATCCGCCAGAGGGAACACGCCTACGACGCGTTCAATGGTCTTGGACGCGTCCACCGTATGCAGCGTCGAAAAAACCAAGTGTCCCGTCTCGGCCGCTTCCATCGCGATTTCGATTGTTTCCCGATCGCGCATTTCTCCTACGAGAATAACTTTTGGAGCCTGTCTCAATGCCGCGCGAAGGGCCAAAGCGAAGCTTGGCGTATCGCTATGAAGTTCGCGTTGATGGATTGTGGATTTTTTATGCAAATGCAAAAATTCGATGGGATCTTCAATCGTGAGGATGTGGCAGGCCTTTTCTTCATTGATCCGGTTGATGATCGCCGCAAGCGTTGAAGATTTACCCGAACCGGTCGGGCCAGTAACGAGGACAATCCCGTTCCTTAATCCTACGATTTCGCCTAATGCATCCGGCAAATTCAACGATGCGAAATCCGGGACCGTCTGAGGAATAACGCGCATCACAATGGCGTGTGTGCTGCGCTGCCGAAAAATGTTAACTCGAAAACGCGCGAGCCCCGGCAAACTATACGACAAATCCGTTGCGCCTTCTTTATCTAGCTTGGTTGCCACGATTTCATTTGTCCCCATCAAGTCCATGGCGATCCGGTGCGTCGCCTCCGGTGTGAGCCGCCCCACTCCCGTGATATTTACTTCTTTCAGCTGCCCATTCAACTCAACTTGCGGTGCGCGACCCGGGGAGAATATTAAATCGCTCACTTGCTTTGATACTTGGAGCAAAGTGGCTACCAGGGCTGCCGTAGGAACAACAGGCTTTGGTTGGGCTTCCGCCGGCGCAGTTTGCCGGGTATCAGGATTTTGAGTAAGCACCGAATTCGAATCCAAGGGACCCTCCACACATTGAACCACTAAATCTATTAGATGAAGTTTGATTTTAACTTGCACGATGAACGGGTGGTCGGGAGTTTTTCAGGAGGTGTGCCTTAAGGAAACACTTTTCAGCTCATTCTTGATTGATAAAATAGCTTCCGGGTTAAGTTTGATCATTTCAAGGCTTAGGCCGATGTCCGTAAGTTGATAAATCTCTTGGCTATAGGCCCGCGGACCGGTTTCCATGTGGGAGAATTGGAATATAAGAGATATAACGCCGCCCTCGGAGAAATGGATGGAAATACTCTTGGTCACTGCGCTATTTGAGTGGGGCATAGACGGTGACAATGGCATCTTCTTGGGAACCGTTTTCTTGCGCGAATCTTCGCAAGATTTGGTTCTACTCGTTCGCAAAGTGGATCGGTGTCTCTTTGATCTCGTGACAGGGTTCTCTTTCAATTCAGAACCCCTTCCCTGATTTCCAGGGTTGATGCAGCGGAACTGATTTCCTCAAATTCCCGCGCGACTCCGCAATATGGGCAAAAGCGAAATAATGCGGAAAGCTTTTGGCCGCAGTGCTCAAAAACGACGCCATCGCTCTGAATGTCCATGGGCACGACTCGAATAATTTCGTCCAAGGTAGTTACACCCGCCTGAAGTTTTTCCAAAGCATCTTCCTGCATCCTGCGCATGCCTCCGGCACGAGCCGCATCGCGAACCTGTTCGGGTTTATAGGAACCACGCAAGATAGTACGAATGGGTTCATCGACGGTCAAAAGTTCATAAATGCCTATGCGTCCCTTGTATCCCGTGTAATCGCACAGACTGCAGCCCTTCGGCCAAGCGATATTGTTTGGCGGGTTCGTCCAGCCAGCCGCTATTAATCGTTCAGCATGGGCCGTGCTAACGTCCTTATATCCATGGCAGGAGCACAGTTTGCGCACCAACCTTTGGGCCAGGATCGCGCTGACCGACGAAGCGATCAAATATTCCGGGATTCCCAGGTCCAGCAAGCGAGCTACGGCCGAAACGCTGTCGTTGGTATGCAAAGTAGATAAGACCATGTGCCCGGTTTGCGCGGCCTTCATGGCAATTTCCGCAGTCTCCAGGTCGCGAATTTCTCCGATCATGAT
>DATAPT010000646.1:0-5843 GCA_036265065.1 Candidatus Acidiferrales bacterium
TTCATTTATTTCGATGACAGATCCTCAACGCCCGCCTGCTGACACCAGTCTTCCCACGCACGGCCCTGTGCTGCCGGCTGGCTATGCAATTCTCCCGAGCGGTCAACTTCGCCGGGAGAAAGATACGTGATTGGCTCGCGCATGGACATCGCTTTGATCACGATTTCAGCATTCAGGCGAAGATAGAACGTGCTGAACACGGCGTCCTGGATGTTTGCACCCACGACCACGCTGCCGTGCCCGCGCATCAACGCGGCTTTTCCGTTGCCGACTGCCGAGGCCAGGGAGTTGCCCATTTCGTTCGAGGTCACCAGCATATTGGTGTCGCCAAACTCGTCGCGAATATCCCACACGCGGACTTCGTGGCCAATCACCGCTGCCGTGTGCAGGGCGGGTCGCATCACGGTTTTTGTTATGGCGAGCGGGAGCAATTCATGCGCGTGATTATGGCAGATAGCCATCACGTCAGGACGCGATTTGTAGATGCAGCCGTGAATGAAACGTTCGGAATAGGGTTTCAAGCCGCGCAGATCGACTGGCGTGCTGTCTAAATCGAATTCGAGAATATCTTCCTTGGTGACGAGGCGCGGCGCACGCGCGCGCGACATTAAAAAACGTTGCGGATTTTCCGGGCTGCGCACAGTCACGTGGCCGAAGGAATCGACCAGCTTCAGGTGCGCCACCACGCGGTTTGCAATCACCAATTCCGAAATGGCCGCGGCGCGATCCACGGAAGGGCTCCTCGCAATTCAGGTTTGCAGGATGAAAGAACGCACGAAGTGTGCACGCAAAGAAAAGATACTGCAAGCGTTTAAGTAGGACAGGCTTCAGCCTGTCTGGGGTTGAATTCCATTGTTATATCAGAGCACAAAAATAAAAGACAAAAAGAAGACAGGCTGAAGCCTGTCCTACTTAGAAAAGCAACTGCCCCTGAAAATCCAGGGGCAGTTGGAAAGTTTTTAATTTGAGTTGCGGAGGTTAGTCGCCGGCGACGTGCTCGGCCACTTCGGGTTTTGCGGCAGAGCCGTTTCCGTTGGGCTTGGCGTTGCTGATGGTCACGGGAGCGACGGAAGGCGTCGCGCGCTTGATGTCCATCACCGAGCCAATTTGCACAACTTCCTGCGGCGCCTGCTTGAGCACTAGTTCCTCGTAAATCTTGCGGACGCGGGCTTCTTCCTTCAGGAATTCTGCCCGACGGCGCGCACGATTTTCCTCGGCGGCTGTGTTCGGCACTTCCGAATCAACGGCGCGGACGCGAGCGGCGTCCTCGGCATCGATCACGAGTGAATGTTCATAAGTATTGAGGCCCACGGCTTTGCCCTTGGCGTAAATTTCGTGCTTGCCGTGTTCCTTGTACCATTGCGCGACGGTCGCGTTCTTGTACATGTTCTCAATAATTTTGCGCCAGCCGATGCCCGTGTTGTATGCGCAGAAGGAAATTTCGCCCTGCTGCGTCGCGTACGGGATGATGCACATTTCGGTGCGGCGGAAATCATAGTTGAACAAGTCCTGGAACCACATTCCGGCGATGAACAGGAAGTTCCAGGGATCTTTACGGCGCTTCTCGGCGTCTTCAAACGTGCGCTCCGGACCGGCCGTGCCGTACTTCGCGCGTTGATTTTTGGTAAGGCCCCAGGATTTATCGAACTTCTTCCACAAATCGACCAGCCGGAAAGCCTTCGGCGCCTCATACGGGTGGTAGTTCTTGAGCAGCGCCATGGCCATCATGAAGTTGGAAAAAGTCTTGTTGCGTGCCGCGTCCGTAACTTTCTTGATGTCCTCGACCAGCTGAGGAACATTGAGGAATTTCGGCACGGGAGCCCAGTCCTTGGTTTCCTTGTTGATCATCACCGCAGTGCCCACGCCGCAGTTCGGGTGGCAGCCGCAGCTCACCGATCCCCATTGCGATTCGGGACCGTGCGAGAGATCGGCGAATGCCGCGAACGTGCTGATCATGGAAATGGGGAACCAGTCACGCGTCGGTTCCACTTTGCCGACTTGCGCGCTGACGTCCTGTGCCAGGTGAGACAGCGTGTAGCGCTGCTTCATGCGGCGCTCAGGAGTAATTTCTTCGTCGCGCCCCGTGAACGAAACGGGCTGGAAGGCCACAAAGGAAATTTTCTTTGGGTTATCCATGGCGAACTTCACGATGGCGCCCACCTGATCGTTGTTCAGGTTGTTGACGATGGTGGTAACGAGAATGATTTCGATTCCCGCTGCGTGCATGTTTTCGATGGCGCGCAGTTTCACATCGAACAGGTTGCCGACCTGGCGGTGGCTGTTCGCATCATTGCCAATGCCGTCAAATTGCAGGTACGCGTAGCGCAGTCCCGCTTCAAATGCTTCCTTGCAATATTCCTTGCTCTTGGCGAATTCGATGCCGTTCGTCGCGGCCTGCACGCTGTTATAGCCGATCTTGCGCGCGTGGCGGATGGCGTCGAAGAATCGCGGGTGCATGGTGGGCTCGCCGCCCGAGAATTGCACGGACATCTGGCGGCGCGGCTTGATCTTCAGAGCGTTGTCCAGAATTTCCTGAATCTCATCCCAGGAAAGTTCATGGACGTATCCGACCTGGTTGGCGTCCATGAAGCAGGGATCGCACATCATGTTGCAGCGGTTGGTGAGGTCCACGGTGAGCACGGAGCCGCGGCCGTAGCGAACGGTGCTGGAACCATGCTTGTGCAGATCTTCATCGTTGTGGGCCGGGATGTCTCGGCCGGGGAAATTCTGCTCGATCCAGTTCAGGAACTTTGAGTCGATGGCCATCATGTCTTCGTAGTGGCCATGGATCGGGCATTCCTTCACCATCCAGACTTGCCCATCGCGCTCGATGATCTGCGCCTTGATCTCGCCGACCTTTTCATGCATCAAGTCGCGCCAGTCCTTCTTGCCTTCAAAGATCGCATCGCGGGCGTCTTTCACGCAGCCCGGGCAAAGCGAATCGGTCTGCCGCGGCCAGCCGAGTGTGGGTTTCGATTTCTCCCACGACTTCAGCAGCGGCTTGTCCGACCACTTTGGCGTGAAATTCGGATTCGGATTGTGTTTGTTAACAATTTGAATTGTATCGAAAGTGATGCCTGCCGTCTTGCACACGACATAGTCCATTGCTTTCCATGCACGTGTCCCAATTGACTGCGCCATTTTTACAGTCCTCCACAATTACGATTCGAAATATCAAGCACTCAATTTCAAACGGGAGCCCCCCAGTTTAAAGAAACGGCCCCTGATTTCAAATAAGCCTATCAAGCACGCCACATCGCGTCTAGATAAACCTTTCCCACTGTGTACTTTGCATATAAATGGTCCCAAACGTCCACACCCATGTATCAAAAGGCTCAAATGGGGGGCTGAACGGTGATCTGGTGCAGCTAATGGGAACCGTTTTGGAGGCCCATTTTGGGCGATTTCGGTGTGCACAATTGGCGCCAATTTTTGGCATCATTCCTATCCAATTTTTGGATGCCTTAGGGGGTAGTTTTTCTCCCCAGCCCGTCAAAATCTAATCGTCCACTTTAATTAATATTTCAGGTCACTGGAATGGACAGCTGACAAGACCGCAGGCTCTCTCCTGAGTCCGATTCAGTGCCAAATTTACGCACAGCCCGCAGAAGAAAGTCCTAATTTCTTCCCAGTACTCATGTACCCCGCAAAATGGCCCCAACTTCCTATCGCCAAAAAACACGACTGAGCTCAAACTGTTTTCATACACCCAATTGAATAAGTTCTTAGGAGGCTCAGTTATGAAGCTTTGGTGGTGCGTTGAATGTCAGGCAAACGTAGGACTCGGAAAGCACGGCAGGTGCGAAGAATGCGAATCGGAAGCAGTGGACTTATTGCCAGACAACAATGAGTTAAAGCATTCAGAGTCAGCGGAAATCTTGGTTTGAGACTTAGCTTCGGCATATAGCTAAGCGGAATTTAAAGGCTCGAACAGTTTGAACGGGACGTCGAGGAATTAACTCTTGAAAGGAAAGGAGGCAAGAACCAGGAATTGCCTGGGGGGGGACACTTAACAGAACCGGGGAAAAGGAGATTTACTTATGCAGACCAAGCTACGCGTTTTGGGCTTTGTAATCGTAGCAAGCCTGCTCTGGATTACCCCAATGTCTGCGGTATCCCAAAGGCCGAAGGTGCAAGCGAAGGCTAAGAAGATGAAAGTGCAGTACATAGGGTTGGCTTCGTGGTACGGACCACAACATCAGGGGCGGAAAATGGCAAACGGCCAGCGATTCGATCGACACAAATACACGGCCGCGAGCTGGTACTTCCCTCTCGGGACAGTCATCCGGGTGGTGAATCTGAAAAATGGAGAATCAGTGGAAGTCACGATTACGGACCGAGGACCTAATCTACGCCTGCACCGGATACTCGACCTATCCGAGGCCGCGGCAGATTTGCTGGGCTATGTGGATGACGGGCTGACGTCTGTGTTCCTCTACCCGGTGTCGTCGTTCAATACGACCGCAGCCAGTTTCGACTCTGTGGGTTTGATCGAAACTGTGACGCAAGCTTCCGGCGAGTACACGGCGCACCTCAGCGCCGTTCCAATGTAGCCTTTGGCGCCGTCACGCAAACGCGCCACGTACTTCCCCGGCGCAGGCGGCGCCATGCATCCCCTGAAACTTCACTTGAGCGATCGATTGTGTGTGGCTGGAGCCAACAAAGACGGCTCCACAGGCTGCGGAAAAAGTGTTGATTCTGTCATTCCGAGCGGAGCGAGGAATCTCTTTCTTTGCTTTCTTATAGTTAAATCGAAGAGAGATTCCTCGCTCCGCTCGGAATGACAGAAATGGTGCGTTTTTCCGCGGACTGTCCAGACAGCGGGAGGAGACTGTCTGATGAATCTTAAATGGCCTATGTAGCTCCCACCTTCAGTCGGGCACTGTCGGTTCGATTTGAACGGATGCCCGCCTGAAGGCGGGCGCTACCACACCGATAGGTCGCGTTTGATGCTACCCGCAAAATCGTGCTAGTTTGCTTGCGGTGCTTGTCTTGTGCCTCGTGGCCATGCGCACCGTGTGAAGAGAACGTCGTATACTTTACGGACCGAAAAATTTCAGGGAGCACGCCATGATTCGTCATATTAAAACTGGCCAGTCAGCGGAAGCGAAGGCCGAAAACAGCGCGCAAGTTCGCAAGACGGTGGAAACGATCCTCGCTGACATTTCCGCACACGGCGAAGCTGCCGTGCGGGAATATTCGGAAAAATTCGACAAGTGGTCGCCTGCATCCTTCCGGCTATCGGAAGCGGACATTGCCGAGTGCATGAGCGCATTGTCGCCGCAAGTGATCGAAGACATTCAATTCGCGCAGACGCAGATCCGCAATTTTGCGCTGAAGCAACGCGCGGCGCTGCAGGACGTGGAAGTCGAGACGATTCCCGGCGTCGTGCTGGGGCACAAGAATATTCCGGTGAACAGCGTTGGGTGCTACGTCCCAGGCGGACGGTACCCGATGGTCGCCTCGGCGCACATGAGCGTGGTGACCGCGAAGGCTGCGGGCGTAAAGCGCATCATCGCGAGCGCGCCTCCTTTTGGCGGCAAGCCGCATCCGGCGATCGTCGCGGCCATGCATATGGGCGGCGCAACAGAAATTTACGCGTTTGGCGGAGTGCAGGCTGTCGCGGCCATGGCGCTGGGGACGGAAACCATTGCGCCCGTGGACATGCTGGTCGGGCCGGGCAACGCATTTGTCGCCGAAGCGAAGCGGCAATTGTTCGGGCGCGTTGGCATTGATTTGCTCGCCGGGCCTACGGAGACATTGATTATTGCTGACGATTCCTGCGACGCGGAAATGGCGGCGGTCGATTTGATCGGGCAGGCCGAGCACGGGCCGGGAAGCCC
>DATAPT010000647.1:0-3536 GCA_036265065.1 Candidatus Acidiferrales bacterium
GCTAGTCCTAGCAAGGTCTAAACCCTGCAGGCTGAAGCCCGCGCCACTCAAAACGCGCTTCCTCACAATTTTCGTTGGTTCAAGACAGATGAAATTACGCGCTGGCCTGATTTAAAAGGGCGATTGACTCGCCATCCAGAGCAAGGTCCACCGAAGCGATTAAATCCTTCAACTGATCGAGATTCGTCGCGCTCACAATGGGCGCCGTAATGCCTGGACGCGACTGCACCCACGCGAGGGAAACTCGGGCCGGAGTAGCGTTGTATTCTTTGGCGACCTGATCTAAAGCGGCGAGAATCTTGAATCCGCATTCGTTGAGATATTTTGAAACGTTGCGCGCGCGCGGCTTTCCTTCCACATCTTTTTCAGACCTGTACTTGCCGGTCAGAAAGCCAGCCGCCAGCGGAAAATAACTGATGACTCCCAAGCCTTCTTTTTCACACAAAGGCTGAAGATTATTTTCGTATTCCGCGCGCTCGACGAGGCTGTAATTCGGCTGAAGCGTCTGGTACGAAGGCAGATCCATTTTTCGACTCGTTTCGAGCGCAGCCACAAGCCTTTCCGCATTATGGTTGGATGCCCCGATGGCTCTCACCTTGCCCTGCTTAATCAGTTCCGCGTGGGCGCTTAAAGTTTCTTCCAATGGAGTTTCCGGATCATCGACGTGCGACTGATAGAGATCGATGTAGTCCGTCTGCAACCTCTTCAGGGAGGCTTCCGCGGAACGCAAAATATGGGACTTCGAGAGTCCTTTTCCAAACTCTCCCATGTCCATGCCAACCTTGGTCGCGATTATTACTTTTTTGCGGTTTCCGTTTCGCTTCATCCAGTCACCGATGATCAGCTCCGATTCTCCGCCCTTGTGGCCCGGCGCCCATTTGGAATAGGCATCCGCCGTATCGATCGCGTTGAATCCGGCGCTGGTAAACGCATTCAGTAGCTGAAATGATTTGGGCTGGTCCACCGTCCAGCCAAAAATGTTTCCTCCAAATACAAGCGGAGAAATTTCCATTCCAGTTCTACCGAGCATTCGAGTTTTCATCATTGTCCTGACCCCATTGGAATCTCAAATTATTATGTTACATCCTTCCTCGCCTTCCGTGCACGTCTGCGGCACAATCAACGAATGGAACAAACCAATCCCGCGACTCGAATTGTTGATGTTTCCCGCGAGCTTGGATTTGATCTTTGCGGAATTACCTCTGCCACGGAATTTCCTGAACTTGCGCATCTGGACGATTGGCTGGAGCGCGGCCACGCGGGCGAAATGCGTTATCTGCACGATGAGCGGCGCCGCTCGCCGGCGCTCGCCATGCAAGGCGCTCGCAGCGTGATTGTTTGCGCCCTCAATTACAACACCGCATTCCCCTCCTCCACCGATGCAACCGCGCCCACAAGCGGACAAACGGGCCCCGCCGGTTGGATTTCCAGATATGCCTGGGGCGATGACTATCACCATGTGCTCGGCGAAAAACTCGAAGGACTGATTAAGCATTTGCGGTTGGAATTTCCCCAGCCCTTTGAAGCACGCGCCTATGTGGATACCGGACCGATAGTCGAGCGCGTGGCAGCGAAATATGCGGGGCTGGGCTGGCTCGCGAAAAACACGTGTCTGATCAACGAAGAAATAGGTTCGTGGTTCTTCCTCGGCGTCATCGTGACTTCACTTGACCTCGCGCCCTCGCTGAGTTCCGAAGAATGTCCGGCACCGGATCTGTGCGGAAATTGCAGCCTGTGCATTGACGCGTGCCCCACGGGCGCCATCGTCGAGCCTTACTTGCTTGACGCGCGCCGTTGCATTTCCTACCTGACCATCGAACTGCGCAATTCAATTCCGTTGGAATTTCGAGCGCCAATTGGCCGGCACGTTTTCGGCTGCGATATTTGCCAGGATGTCTGCCCGTGGAATCGACGAGCACCCATGACGTCTCTTCCCAATTTTCAACCGCGACAACGCGAAAACCATTCCCTTTTTTCGCCCGACCTCGAATGGCTTCTCTCACTGACCGAAGAACAATTTCGCGATATGTTTCGCAAAGGCCCCGTGAAGCGAACGAAATGGCGCGGCCTCTTGCGAAATGTGTGCATCGCACTCGGAAATTCCGGAATGAAATCCGGGGATCCGCGCTATCAGGAGATCTGCGCACGTCTTTCGCATCTGGCTGGCTCAGGTGACGCGCTGCTCGTTGAACATGCCAAGTGGGCCCTCGACCGCCTCGGATTCGTTGCATCCCCGTCTTGATGCGCTCAGGTTGTGCCGCCCCGTGGTCAGAGTTAGAATGAATTTGCCCAGTGGCAGAGAGTTATCATCCAGGTTTGGTCAGGAGGTATCCATGTCACAACAGGCTGTAACGTCACAAAAGGAGGGTCCTTTGGCCCACGTTCTTCCCCCGCTACCCTACGCCGCAGATGCGCTGGAACCCTATATCGACAAGATGACGATGGAAATTCATCATGGCAAGCATCACAACGCCTATGTCACCAATTTAAATAAGGCTCTTGAAGGTCATGCCGATCTACAAGCTCTTTCGATCGATCAGCTGGTCCAGAGCCTCGATAAAGTTCCCGAAAATATTCGCACCGCTGTCCGGAACAATGGCGGCGGCCACTGGAATCACTCCATGTTTTGGAAGCAGATGAAAAAGGGCGGAGGCGGCGAACCCTCGGGCCCGCTGGCCGACGCCATCAAGTCCGCTTTCGGTTCGTTTGCTGATTTCAAAACGAAATTCGCGGCGGCAGGCGTTGGCCGATTTGGTTCCGGCTGGGCATGGATCGTCGTCAAGGACGGCAAACTGGCGATTGAATCCACACCGAATCAGGATAATCCGCTGATGAGCGGTGGAAAGGCGATTCTTGGACTGGACGTCTGGGAGCACGCCTACTACTTGAAATATCAAAACCGCCGTCCCGATTACATCGAGGCGTGGTGGAATGTTGTCAATTGGGATGACGTGGCGAGCCATTTCTCGGCAAAGTAAATAATCGACGCGCTCAACCGTTACGCCGATTATTTTCGCATTCCCATTTGTAGAGGCAAATAACAGCTTGAAACAAAATAAAGGCCCATCCGAATCGAATTCCGGATGGGCCGTTTGTTTTCTTACTTGGCCTTCAATCGCTTACGTTGCGTATCTTGCGCGTGGAAACATGGGCAACAGCCGATTCCGAGTACGCGAGGTTTCTTTGACGGGAGGGGCGGGCTTATCTACAACGGTGGAATCCTGTGCCTCCTCTGCGATGGCTTGCTGAGGACGAACTGGAAAACCAAACAATGATTCTGCGTCCACCGCCCCGGAGGCGGCAACCATTGGCATGCGCCCAAGCGATGCCTCCCGGCTCAGTGCGATTCGATCCGTGACACCGAATTTTGCCAATAACGAAGATACATGAAACTTCACTGTGCGCTCCGCCACATTCAGCTTGCTGGCAATTTCCTTATTCGCGCAGCCCTGTAAAATGCAGTCCAACACTTCCTGCTCCCGGCGGCTGACCTTCACTCCCGCGCCAAGAGCACGGCCTGCGGCAAGCAATTCCTG
>DATAPT010000648.1:0-4841 GCA_036265065.1 Candidatus Acidiferrales bacterium
ACTGGAGGTAACAAAATGAAGATTTTTCTCGATACTGCAAACCTGGATGAAATTCGTGAGGGGATGTCGTTTGGAGTCATCGACGGCATCACCACGAATCCCACGCTTGTCGCAAAGGAAAAAAAACCCTTTCGCGACCACCTGATTGAAATCTGCAACATTGTTAAAAATGGCGAGGTCAGCGCGGAAGTCGTGTCCACCGACACCGCCGGCATTTTGCGCGAAGCCCGCGAAATCGCCACCTGGCATCCGAACATCATCGTCAAACTTCCCACGATTCCCGATGGCGTGCGCGCTTTGAGCATTCTCTCCAAGGAAAATATTCGCGTTAATATGACGCTCGTGTTCTCATCGCCGCAGGCCCTGCTTGTGGCGAAAGCCGGCGCATATTTCGTCAGCCCGTTTCTCGGCCGGCTGGACGATATTTCCGCCGATGGCCTGATGGTTCTCCGCGAGATCATGGATATCTACCAGGCGTATAAATATCCGACGCAAGTTCTGGCCGCGAGCCTGCGCCACCCGTTGCACGTTGTGGCGGCCGCGCGGATGGGCGCACACATCGGCACCATGCCGTACAAAGTTTTTGAGATGCTCTTCAAGCACCCGCTCACGGACAAGGGACTTGAAGGCTTTCAGAAAGATTGGGAGAAAGCGCGCGAAACAGTGGGCGATATTTTTCTTCCCGCTGCAGCACGCACTCAGGCTCGTTGAAAAATTTCCCCATCGATTGGCGCCTCGCTGCAGGGGCCGCGGCCATTTTAGTGGCCGTGGGCGTAACCGTATTGCGCCAGGCTTTCAAAAAACCTGAGGATCCGGAAGACGAAGAGAAGCGCCGCCGTTCTCAACTCAATCAAGTTGGCCGCATTGTGGAAGGCTTGGTCGTGGAAGTAGTGGAATCGCAGGCGGGAACTCCCCCGGAAACTCCCCAACCGATGTTCTCGCGCGGTCATGCTCCCAGCACGGCAATAGCTGGAAATGGACTGCGCCGTCTGGTCCGGTACAGCTACTCCATTGCTGGCGTTACGTATGAAACCGCACAAGACGTCACGGGACTTGAAGAGCGCCTGTGCCTTGAGCGCATCGCTTCCGGCCAGCCCGCCAGCGTGAAATACGATCCGTCCAATCCCAGCAATTCCATTCTAGTTGCCGACGACTGGTCCGGCCTCCACTAGAGTTTCCTTGAAAACCCCTTTTCACTTTTCGTGTTTTTCCGAAATGACATCCAGCAGAGCGCAAGAGTCCTCGTGGGCTTAAAAATTCTTTCGTCCATGATGGCAGTGCTCGGCTCTGCAGCGCTGACACTCGCTTGCGTGCTCGCCTTGGTACAGGGGACCATCTATGCGGTATCGCTTGAGCAGACTGCTTTGCGCTTCATAGCCATCGCCGCAGTTTTTTTGGTTGGAACTTCCGCGCTGATTGGTTGCATTTACCTCGCAACCCACCTCGCCGTACGCTTCGTTGGGGTCGGGCAACCCGATTTTCCTCCAGTCGATACATATTCAAGCAAGGTAAGTTCCGGTGACTCGCCTAAAATTTAGTAGCATACTGTTTCGTCCTTATGCGAAAGTCTCGAAGACCATGCGCCGCACTTACGCGCGCTGATTTCAAACTATGACTAACGATCCCAAAACAAACCTCGCAATGGAAGAACTTCGCCGGCGGACCGCGGAAGCCGAAGCAGGGGGCGGCGCGGAGCGGCGCGAGCGCGAACACAAAGCCGGGAAACTCACGGCACGCGAAAGAGTCGCGTTGCTTCTCGATGAAGGCTCGTTTGAAGAGCTGGACAAATTTGTTACGCACCGCTCGGACGATTTCGGAATGGACGAACAGCGGCTTCCAGGAGATGGATTTATTACCGGCTTCGGCCAAATCTCCGGACGCCTGGCATATGTCTTTGCGCAGGATTTTACCGTGTTCGGCGGCTCGCTCTCGGAAACCAACGCCCTGAAAATCTGCAAAATTATGGACCTGGCGATGCGCAACGGCGCTCCTGTGATCGGACTGAACGATTCGGGCGGCGCGCGCATTCAGGAAGGCGTGCGTTCGCTTGCAGGCTACGCCGATATTTTTCTACGTAACACATTATCTAGCGGCGTTGTTCCGCAAATCAGCGCGATCATGGGACCGTGCGCGGGCGGCGCTGTTTATTCCCCTGCAATCACTGATTTTATTTTCATGACGCGCGACACCTCGTACATGTTCATCACCGGACCGGACGTAATTAAAACGGTGACGCATGAAGATGTATCGAAGCAGGATCTGGGCGGCGCGATGACTCACAACGCGGTTAGCGGCGTCGCGCACTTTATCGCGCGCGACGATGCAGAATGTCTGGCCATGATTCGCGAGCTCTTGAGTTTTCTGCCGCTCAATAATCTGGACGATGCCCCGCGCCGCGCCACTTCCGATCCCGTCGACCGCGCGGACGCGGCGCTCAATTCCATGGTCCCCGCCGATCCCATGCAGCCCTATGACATCAAGGATGTGATCCACGCCATCGCGGACGATAATTATTTTTTTGAAGTTCAGGAACATTTCGCGAAAAATATCGTGATCGGTTTCGCGCGCCTTGGCGGCCAGCCTGTGGGACTCGTAGCCAATCAACCTGCCGTGCTGGCCGGAGTGCTGGATATCAATGCATCGGTAAAAGGCGCGCGCTTCGTCCGCTTCTGCGACGCGTTTAATATCCCGCTGCTCACGCTCGAAGATGTGCCCGGCTTTTTGCCCGGCACGCAGCAGGAATGGAATGGCATCATCAAGCACGGCGCAAAATTGCTTTACGCTTTTGCGGAAGCAACCGTCCCCAAATTGACAGTGATCACCCGGAAGGCCTACGGTGGCGCGTATTGCGTCATGTCCAGCAAGCACATTCGCACCGACGCGAATTTTGCATGGCCCACGGCCGAAATTGCCGTAATGGGTCCCGAAGGCGCGGTCAATATTGTTTACAAGCGCGAAATCGAGCGCGCGCCGGAAGAGGACCGCGAGCGTCTGCGCCAGGAAAAAATCGCCGAGTTCCGCGAACGCTTCGCCAACCCTTACGTCGCCGCCGAGCGAGGCTACATCGACGGTGTGATCGAGCCGTCGCAGACGCGCGCAAAATTAATCACTGCCCTGCGCTCGCTCGGAAATAAGCGCGACACCAACCCAAAAAAGAAACACGGCAACATTCCCCTCTAGAAAAGGAGTAAGATCGCCGAAGTAGTCGATGAAGAGGTGTTGCCGTGAATAAATTAGTCTTCGCCTCGGCCCTTTTATTTCTCGCCCCAAGCATTTGCGCTCAGCAAGCTGAACCAAAATCGGGGCCCTCCCAAACCGCGCCTCAGGCAGACCCTCAACCAGCGCCGCAAGATTCAAATGCACAAAGTAATTTGCCGGCATCGCTCCGGCCGGGCCATCTGCTCGATCCAGCAGACGTGGATACTCTTACGGGTAAAAGAGACAGGGAAATTCAAGCAACTCCATCGGCGGATGGCGTTCCTGTTGGGGTTTATGGCGATATCGAACGATTGTCTAGCGAAGTTGGGCAGTATGGCAGAGCGTTCGATGTTGGGCTGCTGCCGCTGACGCAAATCAGCAACCCATTCTTCTTTTCAAGGTTTGGGACGCGCGGTTTCAGCCGAGGTGGTTTTGGACGCGCCAGATTCCGCAGCGGCCGCTAATTAAATTTGTTTGCTCTTTTCTCTAGTTCTTACTGCACTTCCGTCTTGGCCATGTCTCCGACCTTGAACCCGGTCCCATTCACGGCCTTGCAAACCGCGGAAACATCGTCCACATCGGTCACCACCAGCTCTCCCAACCTGCTGGTCATTTTGCGCAGCACCGCGCCGGTTGCAGGATCTTTAATCGTGCTGGTGATGCGTTCCACGGACATGTGATCGCCAACCTTAATTCCCGTCTTCGCCCCAACATTCAGCACAATTTGATCCACATCGACTGCCGCGACCAACCCCTCAACCTTCACAATGCGCGCTTGCAGTTTGGGCGCCGAAGAAATTACACCGGCGGTCATCTGATCGACTGCAGCTTTGGTCGCTTCGCCGATGATGGTTTGTTGAAAATCGCTCGAACCAAAGTCCACCGCGCCGCCGCCAAATCCATGCCAGTTGCCCCCGCCGCCCAAAAGAGAATTGCTGCTGCGCTTGGATTCGCCTTTGCCTTCCGCCACGCCCAGAATTTCCGCTGTGTCAATGTCCACCAGCCGCGCATCGATTTGCACGTTTGCTTTGGATTCCTTGTGGCCGACCCCGCCAATCCCGAATCCGCCGAAACCACCTCCGCCGCCTCCGATATTCCTGTTCTTGGTTTCATTTCCAAACTCGGTGATGCTGCCCACGATGATGGCGTCGAGGCCAAGGATTTTGCCGATCTTTGCAGCCGAAGCCGGGTTGGCCCGGTCGCTATTTGAAAAATTTTGCTCGGCGAGAATTTTATCCAGCTGCTTGCGCTCAATTACGCTGTACGTTCCATCCGTAACCAGGTTCTTTACCAGTAGATCGGCGATTCCTTTCCCCACATCGATATCCGTTCCAAACAGGGCCGCCGTGCCGGTTTTTACCGTCGCATAATCGAAGTCGAATACTGCTACGCGTTTCTTCCGGGCTTGAGGAGCCTGCGGAGAAGCCGCACCCGCGGCGCTTGCCAACAATTGAGTACCGGGAGCATTGCTCTGTGCTCGCATGGCCAGGGGCGTGAACAAGGCGATTAACAGAAACACGGCGGCGATTCGTTTCATGGCGATCTCCTGTCTGAAACTGTCAAAACACAAAATTGTACCGGGGTCCGAAAGCTGATCGAGTGATTCTAGTTATGTGTAATTCATTGTGTCAACAATGGCTTTG
>DATAPT010000649.1:0-3857 GCA_036265065.1 Candidatus Acidiferrales bacterium
TGCCACACCCCAAGACGTGCAGGTCCTGATTGTCGATGACAATCCAGTCATCCGTGATCTCATTACACGTGGGATGGAAGCGCATTGCGCCGTGACGGAATCCAGCGATGGGGCTGACGCGTTACTCAAATCCGTGGATGATCCGCCGGATCTGATTATTTCCGATTTCCGCATGCCCGGTCTGGACGGCAGGCAACTCTACGAAAAACTGCGCAGCCGTGACCGCACGCGAAATATTCCTTTTGTGTTTATCGCCAGCCGCGGCGACATCGAAGAAAAATTGCGTCCATCTGTTGGCGGCGGCGTGGAAGATTTTATTGCCAAGCCATTTTTTGTGGCGGACCTCGTGCGCCAGGTGAAAAAAATTGTGGACCGCCTGCACCTCGAAAAAATGCAGCGGCGCGCCTCTCGTCCTGGAGTCATCCAGGGACGCCTCGAGGAAATGAGCGTCACCGAACTGATGCAATCGCTTGAGATGGGCCAGAAAACGTGCCGTCTGACGCTGAAGCACGCCGACCAGAAATCCGAGCTTTATTTTGTCGCAGGGCAGTGCAAGCATGCTAAATCGGGAAGCGCCGAAGGCGATACGGTCGTGTACCAGGCGATCGGCTGGCTCGACGGTGAATTTGAAATTGAATTCAATGCCACCTCCGACCGCGAGACCACGACGCTCTCCACCACAGGCCTCTTGATGGAAGCCATGCGCCTGATGGACGAAGCCAACGAAAGCGTGCAGAGCTAGTTTTAAGTGGCATAGGCTTCAGCCTGTGTGGTTTTAGTCCTTGCAAGGCCTAAACTCACACAGACTCTGAAGCCTATGCCACAAAATTCCAGACCGAATCTTTCATGCGCGTAGCCATCCTCACCATCAGCGATTCCGTCTCACGCGGCACGCACAAAGATGCCTCAGGCCCTGACCTGCGCGCGCGATGCGTGCAGTTGAATTGGGAAGTTGTGTCGACAGAAGTCTTTCCAGATGATCCTGCCGCAATTCGTGACCGCCTGATCTCTCTGGCAGATAGCGGAGCCGCGGATCTGATTTTAACCACTGGCGGCACCGGGATCGGCCCGCGCGACTCAACCCCCGAAGCCACGACGCAAGCGTGCCATAAGCTAATACCCGGAATTGCTGAAGTGATGCGCGAGGAAGGCCGGAAAAAGACACCGCAAGCCGTGCTTTCTCGCGCAGTCGCAGGCGTTCGCGGCACCACAATCGTTGTGAATTTACCGGGCAGCCCGCGCGGCGCGGTGGAATCGTTCGACGCCGTCGCGGATTTGTTGCCGCATGCCTTGCAAGTCCTGGGCGGCGCCCGCCACGATTGAATTTTCTTAATGAAAAAACACCACAAAAAAAGCGGGCTACATAGCGCGATGTAATAGCCGGCTGCTGTAGCCCGCCTCTTCAGAGGCGGGGGTTTAGATGATGTCCTTTCCACAAACTAAAATATAACCTCTGAATTTCGGGATCGCGGCCGCGAATTTGCGACACGATCACAGGCACTCCGGACTTTTGAGCTAAATTGTCATCTAAACCCTCGCCTCTGAAGAGGCGAGCTACAAAGGACAGAGGCGAGCTACAGAATTTCTTAATTACACTTCAGGTACTAATTAGGGAACAAGGTTGACGTTCGCTTCAGGCTCGTCAACAATGCTTGAACCATGAAAATGACTCCTTCGGGCAAACTCGCGAATAAGCGGCTGGCCGTGCTCGGCGCCGGAAAGATTGGCGGGATTTTGCTCCGCGCATTTCTCGAACAGAAATTGGTGCAGCCGAAGCGCGTCCACGCCACGGTGCGACACGCGGATAAAGCGCGGTCGCTCGCGAAGCAATTGGGCATCCAAGCTTCCACCGACAATCGCGCAGCGGTCCGGGACGCGGATATTATTTTGCTCGCCGTGAAGCCACAAGTGGTGAAAGAAGTTCTGGAAGAAATCAAGCCGGAAATGAAGCCGGGGAAAATGATTGTTTCGGTGGTCGCATCGGTCACGACGCAACTCATGGAGAAACAACTGGGCATGGATTTGCCCGTGATTCGCGCCATGCCCAACACGCCTTGCGCCATCGGATGCGGCATGACGGGCATCGCCAAGGGCGTGCATGCCGGGAAAGAGCATCTGGAAATCGCGCAATCCATGTTTGAAGCCGTTGGCCGCGTTGTAAACGTGGATGAAAAACTGATAGATGCCGTCACCGGACTTTCCGCCAGCGGCACGGCGTTTATTTACATCATTCTCGAATCGCTCGCCGAAGGCGGCGTAAAGGTTGGCCTGCCTCGCGATGTGGCCACCCTACTCGCCGCGCAAACTATGATGGGCGCATCGCGAATGGTTCTCGACACCGGCGATCATCCCGCCTTGCTGAAAGACGCGGTTACGACTCCCGCCGGATCCACGGTAGACGGGATTCTTGAACTCGAAGACGGGAAGCTGCGCGTAACATTAATCAAGGCCGTCATGAAAGCCACGCAGCGCGCGAAGGAATTAATCGTTGAATCGTAGACTTAAGAGTCTGTGTGAGAACTGCGGAATCATTGTGGGTCGTGGCTTTAGCCACGACATAAGTTCTGTAAAATTAGTACGGCTTTAGCCGCTGCGGAAAAATGCACAATCTCTGTCATTCCGAGCGGAGCGAGGAATCTCTCTTCGATTTAACTTTAAGAAAATAAAGAAAGAGAGATTCCTCGCTTCGCTCGGAATGACAGAATAAAGAACTTTTTCCCCAGACTGTTTAGCCGCTGAAGTCTCAATTTTGCAGTCTTCACACGAACTCTTACGGTTTTGGCGTGGAGAATTACGGAACTAAAAATTTGGATCGCAAATTAAACGGAGGAAACAAACATGGTACGCAAAGCATCGGCAGTCTGGAACGGTTCGCTCAAGGAAGGAAAGGGAACAATCTCCACGGACAGCAAAGTATTGTCGAACGCGCAATATTCTTTTTCGACGCGATTCGAGAACGGCATCGGCACGAATCCCGAAGAACTGATCGCGGCCGCGCACGCAGGCTGCTTCAGCATGGCGCTTTCCGGACAACTCGGCAATGCCGGCATGACGGCGGATTCGATTGAGACCACCGCCAACGTCACGCTCGAAAAAACGGACGCCGGCTTCACGATCACCAAGGTTCATCTCGACGTGACGGCGAAAATTCCAGGCGCGGACCCCGCCGCTTTTGAAACGGCAGCGCAGAACGCCAAGGCCGGATGCCCGATTTCGCGCTTGCTCAAGGCCGATATCACGATGACGGCCAAGCTGGCAGGGACCGCAGCCAGCGCCTAGCCCAAAATTACGTGGCATAGGCTTCAGCCTGTGCGGGTTTATTCCTTGCAAGGCGTAACCCCGCACAGGCTGAAGCCTATGCCACTTCAAGCACTCACTCCAAAAGCCGTACGCCATAAATCTGTCGAGGTTCCTGAAGTTGTATTGGGAAAGTTTTTAGCTTGGCAGGAAGGAATTTTTTTCATGGCGCCGGCCAAACCGGCGCCATGAAACTTCTACAAAGAATTCGTTCTACGTGAGATGGAAAGAAAACCACCGTCCCAGCGTAATAATGCTCAGCCACAAAATCACAGAAAACGTGCCGTAAATGCGCGCGCCGAGCGGCGCAACCTGTGCGTTATTCCAAGACCCAACTTGTTTGTAAATCGTGCTGTGAAAAATCAGCGCATTAATTCCCGCGGCCACAATGGCAAACATCTTGAACCAGAAAAATGAATTCAGCGAGGATCGCGTCGCTTCCGCGGAAAACATCAGCACGCCGGTAATGAACTGGCACGAAAATCCGGCAATCACCCAGGGCAAAACCCATTTGGCGAGCTTATCGACCGGTTCGTCTTTCATCGGCCCCATGGGTTTTG
>DATAPT010000650.1:0-5125 GCA_036265065.1 Candidatus Acidiferrales bacterium
CTACAATCTGAACAAGGTTGCGTCGCTCCAGGGCATCGAAATCCTGAACGTCAATCAGCTGGCCAATGCTCTAAAGCCGGTTGTCCTGCCCGGAGAAACGATGCGCGTGTTCATCCTCCGCGAGGGCAAGGAATACAATCAGGGCGTCGCGTATCTGGATGATGGGACAATGGTTGTGGTCGATGGCGCGCGCCGCATGATTAACAAGACGATCGACATCACCGTGACTTCCGTGCATCAAACTACCGCCGGCAAAATGATTTTTGGTCGCCTCGACGAACGAACGGAAATGGCGTCGACCCGAATTCCTCAGCCGCACGCTGTGAACGATCTGCCGCGCCATGCAGAGAACGCAGCGCGCCATCAGTCGGAAGCGCTGCCCGGCGGCGAACGCGTACCGCGCCCCGTGGTTCCGGATACGTCCCGCGACCCGGAGTGAAATTTGCGGTCCACTCGTGTGCTCCTGGTTTGCAGGAGCACACAAATGCCCTTCCACGCTTGCTTGCGGTATCCAGCTGCGCTAACCTCGCGTTTTCAAATTATTTTGCATTTATGAATTCGAAAGGAAAGTTGAACCATGACTTCTTCCAAACGCATTTCCGATCGCCGCGCCTTTTTAAGTTTTCTAGCCGCCAGCCCCGTGTTGGCCTACGCTGGCTTCAATTCGCGTTGGATCGATGAAGTTCTCGCGGCGCCGCTGCCGGAGCAGAACGAAGTCGTCATTAAATCGGTGAAAGAAGCGCTGAATGTATTCGATTTCGAAGCCGTTGCTCGCATAAAACTCACGCCGGCCCACTACGAATTCATTACGGACGGCTCCTTTAACAATGAAACCATGCTTGCCAATCGCCAGGGCTTTGATAAATACGACGTCCGCTTGCGCCGCTTATATGGCATCACCAAAGTCGATCAGTCCGTAAAACTGTTTGGAAAAACCTGGGAATCGCCCATCTTCTTTTCGCCTGTAGGCAGGATGAATGCTTATTATCCAGATGGCGCTGTGGTCCTCGCGCGCGCAGCCAAATCGACAAGGACGCTGCAAATTTTATCGGGCTCGGCCGTGGTTTTGATCGATCCGACTGGAATTGAAAATGTAGTGGCCGCGAGAGGCGAGCCGCTATGGCTCGCGGGACTTGGCAGCAGCATGGACGAAAAAGCGTTGCGCCGCTTTGAATCCACGGGCTGCCCAGTGCTTGTCTGGACCATCGACGATGGCGGGGCCAACACGATCGGCGCGAAATCATTGCAACGCGTCGGAGTGCGCGATCTCGAACGCGAAGCCGACGATCGCTGCGTCGGGTGCCACTCCAACCTTCCTACCATTTCGCGGATCACTCCATCGACTCCCATGGATGTGCTCGGCGCGATTGGTGCATTGCAGGGAGAGACCAGCGTGAAACTCAATTGGGAAGACGTGAAACGCGTGCGCGATATGACGCGCATGAAGCTTGTTCTCAAAGGCATCGTCGCCGGCGAAGACGCGGCACTATGCGTAAAACATGGAGTCGATGGCATCATCGTCTCCAATCATGGCGGGCACGAAGATGCCAGCGGCCGCGGAACCATTGAATGCCTGCCGGAAGTTGTGTCGGGCGCAGGAGGAAAAATTCCTGTGATGGTCGATAGCGGCTTCCGTGGCGGCGCGGATATTTACAAAGCGATGGCGCTTGGCGCAACGGCTGTGGGCATTGGGCGGCCACATATTTGGGGGCTTTCTGCATTCGGCCAGGAAGGCGTCGAAACCGTGGTGGCCATCTTGCGCCGAGAATTGCAGGCGCTCATGGCGCAAACCGGCGCGGCTTCGATCGCGCAGATTAAGCGTGAATCGCTCGTGACCCGAAGTTCGTAACCGCAAATTTTTGCGTGCGCACGGCGCAAGTGCCATCATCACGCAGGAGAAAAATACATGAGCAAGACGACTCCTAGAAATCCGGCAATTCCGCGCCGGGGTTTTATTCAAAAAGCAGCAGTGGGGCTGGGCGCAGCGGCGCTCGGAGGCATTGGCGCAAAAGATGCGGATGCAGCCAAGCCTGAGCGTCACTGGGATCTTTCTTCCGATGTCGTAGTAGTCGGTTCGGGAGCCGCAGGACTTCCCGCGTCGATTGCCGCGGCCGAAGCTGGCGCTTCCGTCATCATTGTCGAGCAAAATTACGATATCGGCGGGCACGGCATTCAGAGCGGTGGAAACATCGCCCTGGGTGGCGGCACGAGTTTACAGAAAAAATTCGGCGTCGAAGATTCCCCAGACAAAATGTTCGAGGCCCTGGTGAACTGGCGTGATTACCGCTTCAGCGACCGTGAAGTGGTGCGCGCTTTTTGCGACGAGAGTGTGGCCACGTTTGAATTTCTGGTGGCACACGGCGTCAAATTTCCCGACCATGCGCCACTCGGAGCGGACGGCGGTCCTCATGACTTGCCGCGAGCGCAGATCGCGGCCTGGAGCGGCGAGGTCAGCACCTATGCGCCAAACGGTGGAAATGGCGCGGCGCTCATTCGACCCCTCGAAGCCAGCGCGAGAAAACTTGGCGTGCAGATTCTCCTTCTGCACAGTATGACCGGAGTCATTCGCGAACAGCACTTTTCCGGCCAGGTGTTGGGCATTACTGCGACGCATGAAGGCAAAACCTTGAGCATTCAGGCGAAGCGCGGAGTGATTCTCAGCACCGGCGGCCACACCAGCAACGTAAATTTCCGCAGAATGTTCGACCCGCGCTTGACCGAGGAATATCAAGTGGTGGGCGAGCCGTATTCGCGCCAATCGGGAGACGGAGAAATTGCCGCGATGCAGGTGGGCGCGTCTCTCTGGGGCGCCGCGAGCCAAACGGTCGAAACAAAAGCCCGCTCGCACATTTTCGAAAAACCATACGTCATCGGCAACCAGTATGGCTATCCGCACGGCGGCGGCGAACGCCCCGATGAGCTGAAAAACAGCCCCATCAAGGCGCTCGCGCGCGCCATTGGATTGCAGGTGGCGGACTTTCAGAACCTTATTCAGGTGAACCAGCTTGGCCGACGCTTTGTGAATGAACTCGCAACTGGTTTTGACTGGTGGAATCCCTGCCTCGAACAAAGCGGCGGAAAAGCAGAAGGCGGCGGGCCGATCTGGGCGATCTTCGATGCGGAAGGAGCGAAACGCGAAGACTGGACCGTTGCACCACCTTATGTCGATCCCGACGGCTGGTTCTTTAGCGGAAATACGCTGCGCGAGCTCGCTGGAAAGATAGTCAGCAAATATCAGAAGGAGCCCATGCCGGGCACGGCGCTTGAAGAAACGGTCGCGCGGTACAATTCATTTGTGGATCACGGTGCCGACGAAGATTTTAAAAAGCCGAAACCGCAATTTAAAATTCAAACAGCGCCGTTTTACGCCGCGTGGTCAACGCCGTGCGTTCATGATTGTTTATCCGGTATACGCATCAATGGAAAAGCCCAGGTGATCGATTTGTGGGGGAAAGTTGTGCCAGGACTTTACTGCGCGGGGGAATCCGCCGGCGGATTCAATCAGCATGGCTTGGCGCGCTCGCTTACTTTTGGACGAATCGCTGGCCGCGAAGCGGTAAAATCTATTCGGTCTTGATTGAAGTAGAACAGGCTTCAGCCTGTTTTCTTTTGAATTTTGCAGCAACGAGGGAAGTCAAAACAAAACAGGCTGAAGCCTGTTCTACTTTAGCTACTGCCCCCAACTCTTGATCACCAGCTCCGGCACAGCCGCGCCATCTTTGCGCGGGTCTGACGCACCGTAATTCACGCCCGTTGCGTAATCGCGCATCACCGCCTGCCCCCCCCCAAACGAATCCGAAAAACCGTTGTGCATCGTGAGCTTGTGGCCTTTGGCTTCCAGTTCCGCCTTCACATTTCCCGCGATTCGATTTTCGAGCAGCACATCGCACCCTGTGAAACTGGGCTTCGTGAACCGCGCCGTCTCCAGCGCCGCCTGGATATTCTGATTAAAGTCCGCGACGTGCGACACAAATTGCGCGTGCGCCTGCGCCTGATTCCATCCGCCCATAATTCCAAACGCGATGCGAATCTGATCTTTCTCCATGAACGCCGGAATAATTGTGTGCAGCGGCCGCTTGTGTCCAGCAATCAAGTTCGGCGATGCGGGATCGAGGCTGAACAACGCGCCGCGATTATGCAAAACAAAACCGGTGCCGTCCGCAACCAGGCCCGACCCGAATTCCGAATAGTTCGATTCGATAAACGAAACCATGTTGCCCTCGCGGTCCACAACGCTGAGATACGTCGTGTCGCCCGCGCTCGGAACGGGCGTGCCGGCACCGACTTCGCAATTCGCGTGCTCCATGTCGATCAATTTTGCGCGGTCGGCGGCATATTGTTTCGAGAGCATCCCGCTCACCGGAAGCTTCGCCATTTTTGGATCGGCGATGTAGCGCAGCACGTCGGCATACGCCAATTTTTTCGCTTCGATCTGCACGTGCAACGCACGCGGTGTATTCACGCCGTAAGAGTGCAGATCGAATTGCTCCATGATATTGAGCATTTCAAGAGCGCCTATTCCCTGCACGTTCGGCGGCATTTCGTAAACGGTCCAGCCGCGATACGTGGTGGAAATCGGCTCGGCCCATTCACTTGAATAATCCGCGAAATCTTTTGCCGCGAGCGTGCCGCCATGCCGCGCCGACAGCGCCAGAATGCGCTTGGTAATTTCTCCCCGATAAAATGCATCGCGCCCTCCCTGCGCAATTTGCCGTAAGGACCACGCGAGATCAGGATTGTGAACAATTTCGCCCAGGCGCGGCGCGCGATCGGAAATCAGAAACGTCTTGGACGCCGCCTCGTTCTCATGTAGGAGATCGACGCTGGACGCGAAATGCTGGGCAATCCACTCCGTCACGGGATAGCCGTCCTCGGCAATTTGAATCGCCGGCGCCAGCACTTCGTTCATTTTCTTTTTTCCGAATCGATCGAGAAGTTTTTGCCATCCGTCGACCGAGCCCGGAACCGTAACAGGCTCGATCCCACGTGCCGGCATTTCGCGCAAACCTTTCTGCCGTAACCTCTCTGCTGATTGTGCGGCGGGAGCCCAGCCGCTGGCGTTTAGTCCATAATATTTTCCGCTTTTCGCGTCATACACAATTGCGAACAGGTCGCCGCCAATCCC
>DATAPT010000651.1:0-1735 GCA_036265065.1 Candidatus Acidiferrales bacterium
TCCGCAGCAGAAACTTTCTTTCGATCTCGGCGGGCCGTGGGCCTTCTATCATTTGTTTTGGCGGGCGCACAACATTGAACACCTGGCCGACTTATATGCGCCCGAGGCGCAAGTTGCTCCGGGCGACAAATTGTGGGTTCCGCTACTCATTCGAAATGATACGGACTCGCCGAAACAAATCGAACTGCATCCTGTTTTGCCACCGGGTTGGACCGTATATCCCAGCTCAGTAATGTATCCCGTAGCGGCGCACGATTCCTATTCGATCCAATTCATCACCATGGCGCCCCAATCACAAAAAGGCACGTGGCAAACGCTCAGCTGGAACGCACTCACCGATGGAAAGAATATTGGTACTGTGACGCTACGAGTCGATGTCGCGGGAAACTATTTGCCACAGTAAACGCTCGTCTGCGGGCTTTTGTGTTCTCTGTGGTTAGGCCTTTTCGCGCGAACTACTCTTTAGCAAGCGATCAAGTTTGAACTCGACCGGCGGCGCCTTCACGCGCAACACCGCATCGCTCACCATCTCACCAAATGCCGGCCCGTGTTTAAAGCCGTGACCCGAGCCGCCGCCCACGATCCACACATTCTCAGCCTCAGGATGCTGGTCCAGAATAAAGTTCTGGTCCGTGGAGTTCTCGTATTGGCAGACGCGGCTTTCAACCAGCGGAGCGTCGCCCAGACTCGGAAAACGAAATTTCAAATAAGCGCGTGCCCCCGCCAATCCCTCGGCAGATATCTCGCGCTCCACGCTCGTCGGATCGATGACCGCCCCGCGCGTGTCGTCGGCGATCTTAAAACCTCGCCAGTGATTTCCGGGAATGCCATAGAACCAATGCTTCCCAGGAAAACCTGCAACTTCATGCTTGCTGTCATCGCTCCAGACTGGCAGCTGAATATCAGTAAATCGCAAATCGCCAGCAGCAGTTCCGAAGAAAAATACTTCCTGCCGAGTCGGCGTAATTGTTGGCGCTAAAAAAGGAAACACCTTGCCCAGCCATGGCCCACACGCGAAGACGTAACCATCGGCATTGAGCGTTTCACCGGACCCAAGCTTTATTCCCTGCATGTGATTTGACCCGATCACCCCGGGGATCACCTGCGCTTGCCGGTATTCCCCGCCTTCTTTGATGAATGCGTTCAACACTGCCTCGCAGCCGCGTCGCGCTGCCAAATAGCCAGAGTCCGGCTCGTAAATGCTCCACGAGATGCCGTCGAAGTTAATTTGGGGCCAGCGTTTGGCGCAATCGCCGGCGGAGAGTTTCTCAAAACGCACGCCAGCTTCACTCATCAATGGCAATGCCGCCCGCTCGTAAGAATCATCGGCGCCGGTCATCCAAAGCACACCTGTACGGAAAAAGAGCTTCAGGTTCCATTGCTTTTCGTACTGCTGCCACAGTTGTAACGCTCGCGCAGCCATCTGCGTGTATATGCGCCCTGGCCCGTAGGTCGCACGAATGATGCGTGTCTCACCGCCGGAGCTGGCGCGGGAATTTCCCGGACCCCACGCGTCGAGCAATGTAACCTTGGCTCCTTTTTCAGAAGCTGAAGTGCAGTCCAGCCGCCGAACGCGCCTCCACCAACAACAATCACAGAATTTCCACGAGAACTTGCAACTGCGCGTGATCCGATCAGATAGGCCCCCGCAACGGCAGAAGTCTTTAAGAAGTCCCGCCGGGAACTGCCGATTCTACTCAGAGTCATGGAGAATTTTAGCTGATTAAATCGCGGA
>DATAPT010000652.1:0-3099 GCA_036265065.1 Candidatus Acidiferrales bacterium
AGCGGCCACGAAAATTTTTCGGTGGAAGGCATTGCGGGGGAAAGCCGCGGCCAAAACGCGGGAACAAGCGACGCATATTCCACAAACGCATTGCCATAATGAGCTTGCAGTTCTGTCTGCTCCCGGCGAATTACGACGGGATAAAAAATTGCAAGATAAGCGCCCAACAACAGAGTGGAAATCCATGAGTGGCTTGCGACTGAAAAACCAACGGCGAGAAGCACGCTTCCCAGATACAGCGGGTTACGAGTATAGGCATACGGGCCGGATGTGGCTAACTGCTGGTGTTTGCGAAGATGGCCGGCGGCATATCCGCGAATAATTAATCCGACTATCGCTATCCCTACGCCGCCAATCAACCACTTCACTTGCGGATGCGCGAACCAGAACGCCGCGATTCCAACCGGATACCCGACACGCACGCGCCAACGAATCCAAAAATTTGTTTTGTTGCTCAAGCGGGAACCTTCAGAAGCGATTCCGTCGCAGCCATGACGTCTCCCACAGTGATTCGCAGCATCGCGGCGGAATATTCCGTGCGCCGCTTGTAGCTGATCTCTTCAGGTTGCGCCTTATGAACGATTGCCGCGTTCGATACAAACGGCCCGTTGCGCGCGGGATCTGTAGGGCCATACAGGCCCACAACCGGCGTGCCGAGCGCCGCGGCCAAATGCAGCGGGCCGGAATCTGCAGCCACCAAACATCGAGCATGTGCAAGGAGTCCCATTAATTCCTCAATCGTCGTGGAAATAAGCATGGGCTGAGCCGGAGCGGCGGCGCGCAACACTTCTTCTGCAATTTGTTTTTCTCCCGGCCCGTGAATCACCACGACGCGCATTTCAAATTTACTTTCGAGTTCGCGGCAAAATTCGCCGTAGCGCTCCGCCGGCCAGCATTTGGCGCGCCAACTTCCGCCAGGCCCAACCACCACGTAATCGCCGGTGATTCCAAGATCGTGCAAACGTGCGCGAACCGATGCCGCGCCGCCTGCAGGAACCCTCAACGGATACTCCGGCGATTGCGGCCGGGATGCTCCCGTTTGCTGCGCGAGCGAATAATTCAACTCCGCAACGTGGCGGCCCACCGGGATGACTCGCTCGGAGTAAAACATAGCAGCGCCTGATTCGCGCGCCCACGTTCGATCAAAACCGATGCGGCGCGGCGCACCGGAAAGTGCTGCAAGAATGGATGACTTATAGAGCCCTTGAAAATCGATCGCGCAGGTGTATCGATTCTCGCGCAGGCGTTCCACGCACTCAATCGCGCCCCATGCCGAGCGGCGATCGAATGGAATCACCTCGTTAATCGCGGGACTTCCCTCCAGCACCGGCGCCCATTTCCGCTCGACGACCCAATCGATTTTTGCGTTCTTGTGGGCAGCCCGCAGCACGGCGACCGCGGGCAGCGTATGCAAAATATCTCCCAGCGCGGTGAGGCGCACGACAAGAAATCGATCTTCGCTGTTATTCATTGCGACGCGGCGCGCCGCCGCCATTCTGAAGTATGAGCCGCACCGCTTCGCTTAGATTCTCGACAAGCGCGTCGGGCTGCCTGGGCCACTGCTCGTGATGCAATTCGTATTCGCCGCGGCCGTACCCGGTTTTTACTAAAATTCCTCGCGCCCCAGCCGCGTGGCCCATTTCGAGGTCGCCATAGCGGTCTCCGACGATCCACGATGCGGCCAAATCCAGGCCATGCTCGCGCGCCGCGCGATCCATCAGGCCGGGATTCGGCTTGCGGCAATCGCATGCATCATCTTTTTTGTGCGGGCAATAATAAATTGCGTCAATCCACGCGCCACCCTTGGCGAGTTCCAACACCATTTTTTTGTGAATCTCATGCAACAGCGATTCCGGGAAAATTTTTCGCGAGATGCCGGATTGGTTGGTGACGACGATCACGGGAATTTCCGCCTGATTCAGCCGGCGAATCGCTTCCGCCGCATAGGGAAAAATTTGAAAGCGATCAATGTGATTGACGTATCCCATTTCCTCGCTGATCGTGCCGTCGCGGTCCAGAAATACTGCTGGGCGCAAAATCTGTTTTTCAGGCATCCTTCGCGCCTCGAATCGAAACTGGGTTGGGCGAATTTTTAATTCGCATGGCAGCGGCAAATACGGAATCGACGCCAATGCGCGTCATGCAGCGATGATCCACGGGGCAGCGCCGCAAAAAACATGGGCTGCAGGAAACCGGTTCTCGAATCAGCGTAAATTGTTGCGTCACAGGCGCGGTTCCCTCCGGATCCGTCGAGCCGAAAATTCCGATGACCGGAAGGCCAGCAGCCGCGGCCACATGCATCGCTCCCGAATCATTTCCGATAAACACCGAACAGGAAGCAAACATCGCCGCCAGCTCGCGCATGGATGTCTCGCCCACCAGAGAAATCGCTCGCGATTTCATTTGGGTGCGTATGCGAGCAGAAATTTCCTTTTCGCCCGGTGTTCCAAAAAATATCACATCCGCGCCACATTCTGAAATCAAGCGGTCGGCCAGTTGCGCGAAACGGTCCGGCGGCCAACATTTTGCGGCTCCGTAGGAAGCGCCGGGAGCGATTGCGCAGCGCCATTTATTCTCTCCCGCGCCTGCATTTCGGAGCGTGGATTCCGCAAATGCGCGCGACTCATCCGAAATGTGAAGGTAAATCGGCGCGATCTCCGGCTGTGTATCAATCCATCCCGCGCGCCGCAGCAGTTCCAAATAATAGTGCGATTCATGCTTCGGTATTTCACCATCGGCAGGGACTCGAATTGCTTTGGTAAGAAGAGGTCCGCGGGCGTCACGCGCATATCCGATACGCTCAGGAATTCCTGAACGCCATGCGAGCCACGCTGCTTCAAAAGCATTCTGCAAAAGGACGGCGATGCCAAATTTGTCACGTCGCAATTCCGCGATGAGTTTTTCCCTGCCCCACCAGCCACGATGGCTCCCGCGAAAATCATATGGCAGAACCCGGTCGACAAACGGTTGGCCTGCGAACAAATCAGCCACCGCGGGCCGCGCCAGCACGCAAATTTCATCGCTGCCGTGCGTTTTGCGAATCGACTCCAAAGCGGGGATGGCCATCACCGCATCGCCCACCCAATTCGGAGCGCGCAC
>DATAPT010000653.1:0-3329 GCA_036265065.1 Candidatus Acidiferrales bacterium
AACGAATCCCGGCCCGTGAGACCCGAGCAGGCAGACCGCGTAATGCTCTCGTTGCAGGCCCAGTATTCGGTGATTTGATATGAAATCAGCCATCCTCCATCGCAATAATGTGATCCGCGCGGCGCTGGCCGTCATCCTGATTGCCGATGCCGCGTTGATCGGCATTCAGTGGAAGCTCAACAATTCGCCGCACGTGCAGACCACCGATTTGACTCGCCTGACCCTTCTCGAAAAGCAGTATCGCGCCGATAACACGCGACTTGAAAGATTCCGAACCGAATTGCCCGCCGATGAAAAGCAGTGGGACGAATTTTTTAACACTCACTTTCATCCGGCCGGAGCAGGGTATTCCGCAATCAGCGAGGATCTGGGAGATTTGTCCCGCACAGCAGGATTGCGCTCGGATTCGATTTCATTTCATCAGCACCCGGCGGATGCCCGCGGTTTGGTTCAGATAGACATCTCCACTGCGGTCGAGGGAGATTACGACAATCTTGTTCAGTTCTTGAACAAGCTGGAACATTCCGATAATTTTTATGTTCTGGATAGCCTCGCACTGGCTCCCAGCACGGTGGGCAAGCTTCGGCTGAATGTGCAGCTAAGGACTTATTTCCGGACCACTTAATATGACACGGCGAAATCAAATCATCGTTCTCGGAGTGCTGCTAGTTGTGCTGGCGGGCACGGCTTTCAGCCTTTTCCGTTCTGGATCTTCGGACGATGTTGCTCCTATGCCGGTTTCACTCGATACGCAATTCACTCCCGTCCCAGTCGATAATCCCGCGCTGCGCCTCGACATTTTGAAACGATTTCTTGCGCTGGAATATAACGGAGTGCACCGAAGCATATTCAGCGCCACGTTGCCACCGCCTCCGGCGCCTCCGGTTTCCAAAGTGTCGGTCAACGTTGTTCCAGGGCCGCCTCCCGGGCCTCCGCCGCTTTCGGTGGACGCAAAATATTTTGGCTACGTAAGCGATATGGGCGGTAGCCACCGGCGCGCTTTTTTTGCAACCGCCAATAATGAAGATGTGATTATTGCGGGAGAAGGCGATACGCTCATGGGCCGTTTCCGGGTGATTCGCCTGACGAATACCACGGCGGATGTGGAGGAAGTTTCCTCGGGACGTCGCGCAACCCTCACGTTGGAGGAGCCTCCTCCAAATGGTTAGAGCCATGAAGCCAGTTATTTCCAGTACTCATCGGGGCCGAGAGGCAGGTTATACGCTTCTCATGGTGGTTTTTTTGGTGGCCGCCATGAGCATCGCGGCAATGGCTGTTGCCCCGAATCTGCTTACCGAGGGTCGCCGCGAAAAAGAAGCGGATATGATTTGGCGTGGACAGCAATATCAGCGCGCCATACTCCTGTATTACATGAAGTTCGGAAAATATCCCACCAAAATCGAAGACCTCACCAAGCAGACGAATGGCGTGCGTTTTTTGCGGCAGGCCTACCCTGATCCAATGAACAAGGATGACGGTTCCTGGCGGTTTATTTACATGGGGCCGAATGGGATGTTGATCGGCAGTTTGCGCCCAACCAGTTTGCTGCAAAACGCGCTTTCATCCCAGGGCGTTCAAGGGCTTTCGCTTTTGACGGGTGTCGGGACGCAACCGCTGGCTCCTCTTGGGTCCGCGTCCACTCAGCAGCAATCGAGGGGAACGACCAGCACGAATGGCGTGACTGGCATCGGTCAGCAATCACCCACCAACGGGACGACAGGGAATCCTCTGGAATCGCAGCCCCAACCTTTGACGGGGGCTGTGCTGGGGGGAAATATTGCCGGGGTAGGCAGCAAGATAAAAAAAACCTCGTTGAAAGTGTATTTGGGAGGCGATACGTACGAGCAATGGGAATTTATCGCCAATACGACGGGGCAGCAGACTGTGCTTCCAGGGCAAGCGCCTGTGAACCCGAATGCGAATCCTAACGGCGCTCCGAACGGAGCGACTCCGAATGCCTCAGATCCAAATGCTCCCAGCGTTCCGCCTCCGCCGTATATTCCGCCGCCTACTTCGCCCGGATCAACTCAGTAGGACAGGCTTCGGTCTGTCCGGTTTAAAATTCCTTGAAATTGGCAAAGGTCAAAAGAGGACAGGCTGAAGCCTATCCTACGTAAACCCTAAAACTATTGCAGGTCTGCAATTTGGTTGGCGGCGTGACTTGTCGCGCGGAATTTTTCTGTAACGCGGCGGATATAATCCCGCGTTTCGCGGTAAGGCGGAACGGCGCGGTATTGCTCCACGCGTTCCGGACCGGCATTGTATGCGGCGAGCGTGAGGGAGAGATCGCCTTTGTAACGGACCAGCAGTTCTTTCAAGTAGCGCGTGCCGGCATCGATATTTTGTTGCGGGTCAAAAATTTTGGTCACGCCAAAACGCGCAGCGGTCTGCGGCATTAGTTGCATCAGCCCGCGGGCATATCTCCAGGAAACGGCGTTGGGGTTGAAATTCGACTCCACGGCAATCACGCTGGCCACAAGCTCGGGTGCCACGCCATGAGCGCGAGCGGAATCGGAAATGAAATTGGCGAATGGAACATCGAGCGACTGAATTTTGGCGGGCAGGAAAGTATCTTCCGGATCCACGCCGACAACCGAATCGGCGGGAATTTCCAACGTTCCACCGGGCATGGTGAGGCGCACTGTCTCCCCTATGCATTCGTAGCTCGTCACGTGAATGCGCTGCCCGGATTGCAGCACCATGTAATCCGCGCGCGCGGACGTGGCAATCCCCGCGAGAGCGACAATCACTCCCAAAACCAAGACTCCGAGCTGTGCGATCCGCTTCACTTGGCGCACTTCCAATCCGGCATTTCTTCCACTGCATTTCCAAACGCGAATCGCTCGATGGCTGCGGCAACCCCGCACTGATCGTTGCTCAGTGTTTCATGCCACCCCATCGCTTTCAACTCCGGCACGCTGTTCCCCATGACCACGGGAAGCCCCGCATATTGGAGCATCTCCATGTCGTTCAGGTTGTCTCCAATGGCCAAAACATCTTCGCGACTGAATCCGCGCCGGCGCACCCATTCGCCAAGCGTCGCGCCTTTGGAGCACCCCCTCGCGATCACGTCCACCAGGCCAAAGTCCCGCGATTCATACACCGTCATGGCCACGGAATATTCCGATGCAAACGGCAAATGGGAAAGATACGTTTCCACTTCGCGCGCCTGATTGGCGTAGCCAGTGAACATCACCTGGATCGGATCTTCCGTGAGGCAGTTGCGCAGGGGGACCATCTCCGCCAGGTATTCGCGGTTGCGAGCAAAATACCCGCCTCGCAGGGGATCGTCATAATCGATGTGTTCGTGGATCACCTGATTTTCTCGC